>JAKSBM010000312.1 GCA_022361135.1 Desulfobacterales bacterium
GCCGCTGTACCACAGCGGTACCATGTTTTTATGGGCCCCGTTTTATGCAACAGGCGCACAGGGTACGCTCATCAGAGATTTCAGGGATCCAAAGTGGATCATTGAAGCCATAGCTGAAGAAAAATGCACGGATATGCTGTTTGTTGTACCTGTTGGTATTGCCATGCTCAATGCGATTCAAAAAGGGGATCTTAATCTTGATGATTATGATCTTTCCTCCTGGAAATACATGGAGATCGGTGCCCAGCCCGTTCCCTTTGACATCATGAAGATGCTGGTGGATAAGTTGCCCTGCAAGGTGTCCAATATTTACGGCATCACCGAGGGCGGGGGAGGGGGGACGTTTAACCTTTATCCCCAAGATGTCTTGCTTAAGCCCGGCTCCATTGGCAAGCCCACCTTTGGGGTGGAGGCCCGCATTGTGGATCCCCTGGGAAAAGAACTGCCCGATGAAGAAGTGGGGGAGTTAATTTTCAAGACGCCGCGCATGATGCGTGAGTATTATTCAAATCCTGAAAAAACCGAAGAGACCCTAAAAAAGGGTTGGCTTTACACCGGGGATTTACTAAAGAAGGACAGGGATGGATATTTCTACATTGTGGATCGAATGAAGGACATGATCACCAGTGGCGGAGAAAATATTTACCCCGTTGAAATCGAAGATGCCCTCATGGATCATCCGGATATCGACGACATTGCCTGCATTGGCTATCCCGATGACCGGCTGGTGGAAATCGTTCTGGCCGTTGTTCAGGTCAAGGAAGGCCGCCGGTTGAATGAGGAAGAAGTCATTTCCTTTGCCAAGGAAAAATTGTCCCTGTACAAGGTGCCGCGTAAGATTATTTTTGACACCGTGCCGCGGAATCCCACCGGGAAATTGATGAAGCCCCAATTAAGGGAAAAATACACCGGCCGGAAAGAGGCCTTTAAACAATTGGTATAAAGCTGGAAAAAGCAAAACAGGACCTGACATCACCGACACTGCGCCACCCTCTGACCTGGTTTTAATCTGACCGCCCCCTGTTCGAAAATTCAATACGCCTGACCGTCGTTGCTTCAAAGTAGAAAAGTGAACCCCGCCCGCCTTGGTGATTAAGGCTGCGGCCCGAATATTCACCTTTTATACGACAAAGGAGCGCGCGTATGAAATTCCGGACCCTTTCAGCCATTTTTATTGTTTTCGTACTCTGTTGTACCCTGGCACTTTCTCCGGCCCTGGCCAAGAAAAAGCCCTCTCTGGACAAGTGGAAACCGGCCTTTGACCCCAAGGGGGCCAAGTATCGCTGCATTGTATCCAACGTCTCCACCCCGGCTTTGGTGGGGACCTTTGCCGGCTTTGAAATGCGCGATGAAGTCTGGAAGCGGACCAATGGTCAGATCTACATCGATTTTAAACCCTATTCCATCCTGGGCGGTGAGGTGGAGGTTTTGAACATGCTCCAGATGGGAGCGGTTCAGGGCATGGGGGTTTCCTCGGTGGCCTCCACCAACCTGGGACCCCGCTTTGGGTTGGTCAATCTGCCCTTCCTCATTGATTCCTTTGATAAGTTGGACAAATTCATTGCCAATGACCGGCTCTTCGGCCATTTCATGCGGGCCATGGATCACCAGGGGATCACGGGCCTGGACATCACCGGCTACGGCAGCTACGGCTGGGCCACCACCAGCCCCGTCGAAAGCCTCGCGGACGCCCGCAAGATCAAGTTCCGCATCGCCGAGGCGGCCGTGAACCAGATGCTCTACAGCCAGTGGGGCATGAACCCCGTGGTGATGCCCTGGCCCGACGTGCCCGTCTCCCTCAAGCAGGGGGTGATCACCGGACTGGACCACACCCCCATGGTGTGCAACATCACCAAGAAGTTCGAGGTGGCCAAGAGCTACACCGAGCTGGGCTACGCCCAGGGCCTCTTCATCTGCGTCTTCAACAAGGCGTGGCTCAATCGCCTCCCGGA
>JAKSBM010000302.1 GCA_022361135.1 Desulfobacterales bacterium
ACGCTCAGTGCCATTCTGAGAGCTGCGCTTTTCGTCTATGCAAGGGACGGTGAGGTGCCCGACAGCTTCGATGGAAAACTGTTCCGCAGCGCCTTCCAGCCGGACGAGGTCTAAAAAAAAAGAAAAAATTTCTTTATTTTGGACTTCGGTGCTTGCCGTCCGGGCCCGGCAATCCTATTTTGCCGCTCGACACGGCCCTTCGGGCCTTTGGTCCAGACCGCCGGTCACTGACCTTTTTGAGGAGTTTGTCATGTCTTTCGAATTGCCTGACCTGCCGTATGCATATGATGCGCTGGCCCCTTACATGTCTGCTGAGACCCTTGAGTTTCACCATGACAAGCACCACCAGGCCTATGTCACCAAAGGCAATGAGCTGCTCGTAGGCAGCGGCCTTGAAGGCAAGTCCCTGGAGGATATCGTCAAGGAGAGCTACGGCAAGAATGCGCCGCTTTTCAACAATGCCGGCCAGCATTACAACCACATTCATTTCTGGAAATGGATGAAAAAAGACGGCGGCGGCACTTCCCTGCCGGGTGCGATCGCGTCCGCTATCGATAGCGACCTCGGTGGTTACGACAAGTTCCGTGCGGACTTCATCGCCGCAGGCGTCGGTCAGTTCGGTTCCGGCTGGGCCTGGCTTGCCGTCAAGGACGGCAAACTGGAAATCATGAAAACGCCGAACGGCGAGAACCCGCTCGTTCACGGCGCGACACCGATTCTCGGCTGCGATGTCTGGGAACATTCCTACTACATCGACTACCGCAACGCGCGTCCGAAGTACCTGGAAGCGTTTGTCGACAACATGGTCAACTGGGACTATGTGCTGGAGCTTTACGAAGCCGCGAAATAAGGCGTTTCAGGCGCTGATGGAAAGACCCCGGTCCGGTTGGGCCGGGGTCTTTTTTGTTGCTTGGCCGCCTAATGAGAACGTCGAAATTTCCTGGGGTCACGACCTGATCACAGGAGCGTGATTTTATTCTCATGCCAATTTTGGGCTGTACTCTTCCTGGTGCTTCTGGCGCTGTCTGGTGCGTGAATCGAGAGGGAGAGGGTTATGCGCATTATCGGGAAAGTTGTGTCCACCGCTCTGGTTGCAGGGCTTGGTTTGGCTGGTGCGATAGCGCATGCAGCGGATGATCCGATTGCGACCCGGCAGGCAATCATGTCGTCCGTCGGCGCGGCTGCTGGCCTCGGCGGTGGGATGATGAAGGGAGAAATTCCCTATAATCCGGTCGCCGG
>JAKSBM010000383.1 GCA_022361135.1 Desulfobacterales bacterium
GGAGACCGGTCCGGCTGCGGCATATTCGGTTGTGTTGAGCAGGGTGTCAATGGAGGAGAGCTCGATGTTGTCCCCCACCGGGGTGCCGGAGCCGTGGCATTCCATGTATTGGACCTGGGCCGGAGACCAGCCGGCCATGTGATAGGCTGCGGCCATGGCCCGGATCTGTCCCTCCGAGGCCGGAGCCACCAAATTGCCCTCGATGTCGTTGGATACCCCGTATCCCTGGATCACGCCGTGGATGGTATCGCCGCAAGCCAGGGCATCCTCCAGTCGTTTGAGGATGACAATGCCGGCCCCTTCGCCCACCACCAGGCCGTTGGCGGTCTGGTCAAAGGGGGCGCAGCGCCCCGTGGGGGAGAGGGCCTTGAGCTGGGAAAATCCCACCTGGGTGTAAAGGCTGTCCGGCCGGGACACCCCGCCGGCCACCATGGCATCCACCCGGCCCCTGCGCAGCTGTTCACAGGCCAGTTTGATGGAAAACAGGGAGGAGGCACAGGCCGCATCCAGGGTATAGGTACCGCCCCCGAATCCCAGGGCGCGGGCCAGAAGGGCGGCGGGTTCCGAGACAATGGTGGCGGCCCGGGCGGCATCCTTGGCCCGGTTCGGGGTCAGGCTGTGACCCAGTAGTTGACGGGAAAATCGTGAGGCCCCCTCCGTGGGCAGGGCAATGGCTGCCAGGATCACCCCGGTGCGTTGCCGGACCGTGTCGGGCAGGGCACAGTGCAGGGCGGCGTCCCGTCCTGCGGTCAAGGTCAGATGGTGGAGGGGATCCAGGGGGGCCAGATTATCCGGGGCCAGCTGGAATCCATGGGCGTCGAATTGAAAATCGGTAATCAGTCCGGCCCGGGTGGAAACCACGCCGTCGGGACGGGAGGGATGGGCATACAGGGCTTCCGCCGGGGCGGCCCATCGGTGGGCCGGGACCGGGATAACGGATTCCTGTTGGGCCAGGATCCGGTCCAGAAGTATATCTACGTTGGATGCGCCGGGAAAGACGCCGGCCATGGACACCACGGCAATGTTACAGGCTATCGATTTCATAGGGGCTCTTATAAGAGAGATGGGGCCGGATTTCAACCGGGCAATGTAAGAGTTGTGTAAAACCTTGTGAATTCAGCCGGAAGTCGGGCTTGCTCACGGTCCGGATCAAATGGGTTCGGAGGATTTAAATTTAGCTTTCAGCTCAACTTTCACTCCAGGGGGCGCATCACATCAGGGTGAGCACCAGGGCATGGATCAGGGGGCGGCAAAGGAAGTAAAGGGTCACCAGGGCCAGGGTAACGGCCAGGGCCTTTTCCATGCCGGTTTCCCTGCGCTGTCCATTGTGTTTCAGGCACCAGGCCAGGACAAATCCCCCCACGAATCCCCCCCCGTGTCCCCAATTGTTGATGTTGGGAATGATAAAGCCCATGAGGGCCAGACTCATGATCCAGCCCCAGGTCTGGCGGAGGACATATTGGCCCAGGGGGCCGCCGCTGGAGTAGCCGAAGTAAAGCTGTGCGCCGATGAGGCCGCAGAGCCCGGCAGACGCCCCAATGGTGAGGTAAACCCCGCCCAGGTAGGAAAGGTAAAATCCCAGGGCCCCGGACAGGCTGTAGATGGAAAACATCCGGGCCACTCCGTATTCGGCAATGGCCATGGCCCCCACGGTCCTGAGGGCCATCATGTTGAAAACAATGTGGAGGAGGCTGCCGTGGAGCCAATTGGCCGTAAGCAGGGACCACCAGGCCTGGTATCCGTCAATGGGGATGATCCCCGATGCCCCCATGAAGTTGAGCACGTCCGTTGTGGGGGATAGGGCGGAAAAGGGGCTCAGGCTCCATTGCATGGTGGGCAGGCTCAGGAGGAGGCAAACCACAAAGAGGGCAATGTTGACGCCGACAATGGTCTTGAGGGTGTTGCGGGGCGTTATCATCTGGGTTTAATTCAGCTTTACGTCTTCAAGGGTTATGGTGCTCAGGTATTCCCTGACAGCCCCCAGGGTGAGGGTAAACATCTTGGTTCCGGTGAGGACGGCCACGGCATTGTCCGGGTTGCCGCAGGCATTGGCAAAGACAGGCCCCATGACGTTGGCGGGTTCCTGGGTGCCCTCGGGGGATTCCTTCATGGCGGCCACGTAGAGATCCAACCGTTCCTTGAGGATGTTGAAATAATCAATCTGGGTGCCGGTGGTGGTTTCCGTGAGCATGCTGATGTTTTTGGAAACCTCCTGGATCATTTGCCAGTAAATATCGGTCAAGGGCGCCTTGTTGGCATCGGTGGGGGCCATGAAGTAGGAGAGTCCCCAGCCCACACTGAGAATTTTAAGGATTCCCAGCTCATATTCCACGGCGGTCATATTGAGTCCGGAATCTTCGGGAAGGGTGCCCATGAGGGCTTTGAGGTCTTCTCGGTCAATGGCAAAGGCGGCCAGATGTTGGGCCGCCTCTTCCACGCTCAGGTCCTTGGTTTTGATGGTGTTCATATATATATTCTTTTTTCTTTGGTGTCGTATACAAAAGCTAACATTTATGGCATATAATACGCACTTTAACAAAAGTCGCAACCAAGAATGTGAGCGTAAATGATCAAGATCCAACTCAAGCTATTCGTCACCCTGGCCAAGTATCTGCCGGAAAATGCCCAGGAATATCCCCTGGATGAGGGAACCTCAATCGAGGATCTCATCACGGATCTGGGCCTGCCCAGGGAGGAGGTGAAGCTGATCTTTGTCAATGGTCGGAAGACCGAATCCAGCTATCTTCTCCAGGACAATGATCGGCTGGGGCTCTTCCCCCCGGTGGGGGGTGGATGATCCATGGCTGATTTTTCCCAAAATCGGTATGAACGGAACTTTGAAACCCTTAAGCCCGAAGACCAGGAACGGCTGGCCCAAAGCCGGGTCTGCATCCTGGGCCTGGGGGGATTGGGGGGCGGGGTTTGCGAGAATCTGGCCCGCATCGGTGTGGGGGCCTTGACCCTGGTGGACGGGGATGCCTTTGATCCCACCAACCTCAACCGGCAGTTGTTGAGCCGGGAGGACCTGATCGGCGTTCCCAAGGCCCATGCGGCCCGGGATCGCGTCCAAGGGATCAATTCCCAGGTCCAGGTCCGGTGCGAAACCGTTTTCGGGGATGCAGAGAGTCTGCCGGGACTGCTCAAGGATGCAGATCTGGTGGTGGACTGCCTGGATACCATCCAGGCCAGGTTCCTCCTCCAGGATGCGGCCCAGGCTGCAGGCATTCCCATTGTCTCCGGCGCCATTGCCGGTGTCTGCGGCCAGGTGACGGTGATCCATCCCCAGGACAAGGGGTTTGAGTTGATTTACGGACCGCGGGATGCGGAACGGAACCGGGGAATCGAATCCCGAACCGGGAACATTTCCCATTGTGCGCTCCTGGTGGCCTGTCTCCAGGCCTCTGAAGCGGTGAAGGTGTTGCTCAACCGGGGTCAGATCCTGAGAAATCAGATGCTGATCCTCGATCTTTGGTCCAACACCTTTGAAACCGTGGACCTGGTCTGAACCCATTGGCCGGGAGCAGGGAGGTAACTCAATGTATGCCCAGGCAGCAGCTCTGATCACGTCGGCCAAGCGGTGCATTGCATTCACCGGTGCCGGTATTTCCGTTGAAAGCGGCGTTCCCGCCTTCCGGGGGGAGAACGGCCTCTGGAACAAATACGATCCAGCCACCTTTGACATCGGCTATTTCAATCAATTCACCCTGGAATCCTGGGAGGCCATCCGGACCATATTCTACGATCTTTTCGGTCAGGTTTTGCCCAATACCGCACACTATGGTCTGGCCGAGTTGGAAGCCCGGGGACTCATCCAGGGGGTGATCACCCAGAATGTGGACAATCTCCACTTTGATGCCGGTTCCCAGGTGGTCCATGAATTCCACGGCTCCCTGAAAAAGGTGGTCTGCATGGATTGCAAAAGCCAATATCCCATTGCCGAAATCTGCCTGGATCCCCTTCCTCCCCTGTGTGAAAAATGCCAGGGCATCCTGAAACCCGATGTGGTCTTTTTCGGGGAATCCATCCCCGAAGTTCCGGCCAAGGCCGGGTTTGGCGAAGCGGAAAATGCCGATTGTTTTTTGCTCATCGGCACCACCGGTTCCGTGGCCCCGGCCAATATGATCCCCCCCCTGGCCAAAAGGAATGGGGCCACCATCATTGAGATCAATCCCGAGCCCTCGGAATACACCCGGGACACCACCGATGTGTTTATCCAGGAAAAGGCCTGCATGGCCGTGGAAAAACTCATGGAAGCCATCGATGAAATGGAGCGGGAATAGGGCGCTGAATCTTGGATTGTTTTTGTTTGAATCTACATGTGTATATGCAATTAAGGAGCTGTAATGGCTGAAGAATGCCTGTTTTGTAATATCAGTCAGGGAAAAACCGATACGGAATTTTTGTATGAAGATGAGATCTGTGTGGTCTTCCGGGATATCAATCCGGCGGCACCGGTCCATTTGTTGATCGTGCCCAAAAAACACATCCGCAGTGTCAACGATCTCACCGAATCCGATCCAGCCATCGTGGGCCATCTTTTCATGGTTGCCAAGGATATGGCAAAGGCCCAGGGCGTCAATGAATCGGGATATCGCCTTTTCTTCAACGTGGAGCGGGGCGGAGGCCAGGTCATTTTCCACCTCCACCTCCATCTGCTGGGAGGGTGGAAGCGCTAATCCCTGAATAATCTGTATGACTTCATCCTGTATCTCTGTGTTGCTGTTAATTCTGAATTTCTGATCTTGTAGGAGGAAAGTTGATGTTGAGAAGTTTTGGTCTTGGAAAAAAGATCGGTCTGGGATTTTTCATTATGCTGGCATTGTTGGCCGGTGTTGCCGGGGTGGGCCGCATCGGCCTCCAGAACGTGGTCCACGAGTTGGGCTGCCTGACGCGGTTCCAGACCCTGGCCAATTCGGTCTGGGAGGTTCGCCTGACCCAGAAGGATTTCATGGTCACCCAGAGCCCCACGGTGGCGGCCCAGGTGCGAAAGCAGATTAACCGGCTCCAGAAACGGGCCGGCGGTCTTAAAAACGAGGTCTCCCATCCGGAAACCCAGACCCAGGTGGCCAGAATCATCAATGCCCTGGCCAAGTATGAATCCAGCTTTGAAAACTATTCCAAGAGTGTTCTTAAGTCCGGGGATAAGGCCCGGGGAGCTGCTGCCGTTGAAGCGTCGGCCTCCGAGGTGAACACCCTGATCTGGGACATTAAAAAAGAAGTCAAATCCCGTCTCCAGCACCGCATTGAAAGTGCCAATTCCACCATTTTGATCACCGCAGTGGTGGCTTTGATTTTTGGGATTTTCATCACCCTGGGGCTGGTCCGTCTCATCACCCGCCCCCTGCGCCGGGTGGTGGACGTGCTCAAGGACATTGCCGAGGGGGAGGGGGATCTCACCCGGCGCATCGATCTGAAAAGCAGGGATGAAATCGGTGAACTTGCACGCTGGTTCGATGCCTTCATTTCCCGGTTGAATAATATCATCGTGGACATTGGTGCCAATTCCGAAACCGTGACCGCATCCTCGGGTGAATTGCTGGTGGTGGCCGAGCAAATGGAAGATGATTCCAGTGAGTTGGCCGGTCGGTCCAATTCCGTGGCCACGGCCGCCGAAGAGATGAGCGCCTCCATGTCCACGGTGGCCGATGCTTCCGAACAGGCCACTTCCAACCATGGGTCGGTCACCGATGCCGCCAACCAGATGAAGCACACCATCCAGGAAGTGGCGGACAATTGCGACAATGCCCGTAAAATTGCCTTTTCCGCCGTGGAAAAGGTGAAAACCGCCTCGGTGCGGGTGGGACGCCTGGGCTCTTCGGCCCAGGACATTGACAAGGTCACCCAGGCCATCACCGACATTGCCGAACAGACCAACCTTCTGGCCCTGAACGCCACCATTGAAGCGGCCCGGGCCGGTGAAGCCGGCAAGGGGTTTGCCGTTGTGGCCACCGAAGTCAAAGAACTCGCCAAGCAGACCGCGGATGCGACCGATGATATCCGGACACGCATTGAAGCCATCCAGAGTTCCACCGGTGAAACCGTGGATGCCATCGGCGAGATCGAA
>JAKSBM010000539.1 GCA_022361135.1 Desulfobacterales bacterium
GAATTCAAAAAGGTTACCGACCTGAAGATCAGCGATTATCTGGTGGAAAAGGATTACGAAGAGGGCATGCCCATGCCGGAAATCCTGAAGCTGGCCATGAAAAGGGAGGAAAAGGCGGTGAAGCTTTACCAGACCATGGCCGAGCAGACCGACCACGCCGACGTGAAAAAGGTTTTCCAGATCCTGGTCCAGGAAGAGGCCCAGCACAAACTGGCCCTGGAAACCATGTACGACGATTATCTGGCAGAGCAGGATAACTAAACCGGAAATTCCACGAAATGAATTTGCCTGATCCCAGCAGACCGGGGGAAGGCATTCCATCCAGCCGGGGGCGAATTCGCCCCCGGTGTCTCTAAGGACGATCCATGGATTTAAAACCGCTGTTCAGGCCTTCCACCATGGCCGTCATCGGGGTTTCCACCACCCAGGACACCCATCCGGCCAATGTTATTTACAATAAGAATTTTCTGCGATATCCGGTGAAAACCTTTGCCGTGAACCCCAGGGGGGGAACCCTGAATCGCAATCCCCTCTATACCGGTGTGGGGGAAATTCCCCATGATCTGGACATGGCCGTCATCGCCGTTCGGGCTGAGTATGTGCCCGGTGTGGTGGAGGACTGTATTAAAAACGGGGTCAAGGGTGCCGTGATCATCTCCGGGGGATTTGCCGAGGTGGGCAATACCGATCTCCAGGAGCGTGTGAGGGCCATGGCGGCGGAAGCGGATTTTCCCTTTGTGGGCCCCAATTGTTTGGGGATCTATGCCCCGGACAGTGTGGATACCTTTTTTCTCCCCGGCGAACGGATCATTCGACCGGACAAGGGCAACATCGGTTTTGTCTCCCAGTCCGGCGGGGTCCTGGTGGATCAAATGGTGAAGTTCGCCGGCCAGGGCATCGGGGTTTCCCTGGGGGTGAGCATCGGCAACAAGGCCTGCATCCGGGAGACCGATATGATCGATTGGTTTGAACAGGATCTGGGCACCCGGGTTCTGGCCTTTTATATTGAAGGGTTTGAATGCCGTGAGGGACGGGCCTTCATCGAGCGGGCCAAAACCTGCACTAAACCCATCGTGGTTTTAAAGGCAGGGAAAAGTGCCAAGGGCATCGAGGCCGCATCCAGCCACACCGCATCCATGGCCGGAGATTATCGGATCTTTTCGGAAATCATGAAACAGCATTGTGTGGCCGAGGCGGACAATGAATTTGAACTGGCCTCATTCTGTGAAGCCCTGAGCTGTTATCCCAAGGGCATCGAGGGGAATGTGGGCATTGTCTCCCTCTCCGGCGGCCACGGCGTGGTGGCGGCGGACACCTGTGGGCTCCACGGCATGGGGATTCCTCCCCTGGCACTGGAAACCGTGGCGGCCATAAAGCCCAAACTCTCCCCGGAAATCCGGGAAATCGCTTCCATTTCCAATCCAGTGGACCTCACCGGTTCATGTTCGGATCCCGATATCATGGAGGCGGTGCGCTACCTTTCCCGGGATCCGGGCATTGATTGCATCGTGGCATTGCTTTTACCTTATTCTCCGGGGATCTCCGCCGACATCGGCGCCAAGCTGAGCCAGGTGGCCCTGAACGAGGGCAAGCCTTTGATTGCCTATGTGCCCAACGAGGACAAGTATAAAATCATCATAGAAGGATTTGAATTGAACCATATTCCCGTGGCATCCTCCGTGGACGGGGCGGTGCTCATGGCCAAGGCATTGAAGAGGTGCAGACCATGCTAGCCCAATCCC
>JAKSBM010000104.1 GCA_022361135.1 Desulfobacterales bacterium
ACGACATCTATCCCTGCATTGCCGGCCACGACAAGGAGGTCATCCAGGGCGCCCTCACGCTCATTGAAAAATACAATGTGCCCAAGGACAGATACGAATTCCAAATGCTCTACGGCGTCACCCCCAAGCAGCGCCAGAAACTGGTGGACGGCGGCCATCGCCTCCGGGTTTACGTTCCCTTCGGCGAGCAATGGTTTGGCTACTCCACCCGACGCCTCAAGGAAAACCCGGCCATGGTGAGCCACATCATCAAAGCCCTTTTCCTCAAAGGTTAAACCGCTTCCAACGACAACGCCCCCCCCCGAAGCCAAAGCGGCCCGGGGGTTCCGTACCCCCCCGGGTCCACCCCACAGGAAAGCCCCAGGCGTCGAGTCTTCGACCCTGGGGCTTTCTTGCAGGAATTCCATGTGAATGGGCCTACTTGGATTTTGACTTTTCCTCCCCCCGGATCTATACTTCATCCTTTTGACCCCGGACCCCCAATCCATGTGAAAGTTCCATGACCCGTTCCAACCCGCTCAAACACCCGCTTTTCATTGGTCTTGCCCTGTTCACAGCCATCTTCATGGCCCTGCTGATCCCGGCCCTGACCCCGGGGCAAGGGGCCGACCCCCTCACCCCCTCCCAGCGGGAATGGCTGGCGGCACGAAACAATACCCTCCGCCTGGCCCCCTGTCCGGACTGGGAACCCATGGAATTCTTCGACGCCAAGGGCAATTACCAGGGCATGGTGGCCGACCATATCCGCCTCATCGAACAAAAGCTCAACATCCGGTTCAAACGGGTCCGCTACCCCTCCTGGACCGCCATCCTGGACGCCGCTGCCCGGGGGGAGGTGGATGTGATCCCGGCGGCCCATCCCACCCCGGAACGCTGGGCCTTCATGGACTGGACCGATCCCTACCTGGAATTCCCTTCGGTGATCATCACCCACCGGGACGATTCCCGGGATCTCACCCCGGCGGACATGGCCGGAATGAATGTGGGAGTATGCAAGGACTATGTGGTGGTGGACTACCTGCAAACCAACTTCCCCCGGCTGAACCTCTCCCCCCTGCCCTCGGGCCGCCAGGGCCTGAACAAGGTCTCCTTCAGGGAGTTGGATGCCATGATCATGGAGCTGCCCGCCGCCTTTTACACCATTGAACAGCAGAAAATCACCAATTTGCGCATGGCCGGCAATTCCCACTGGGTGGCCCGGTATGCCATCGGCACCTCCAAGGCCCAACCCCGTCTCCACGCCATCATGCAAAAGGGACTGGACATGATCACCCCGGCGGAGAAACGGCGGATCCAGAAACGATGGATCGGCCTGGAGCAAAGCCTCATCCTCCACCAAAAATTCTTTATCTATCTGGGCATGGGCCTGGCCGCCCTCCTCACCCTGGTGGTGGTCACGGTCTTCACCTGGAACCGAACCCTCAAGGGCCGGGTGGAGTCTGCCGTGCAGGAGCTCAACGAAGAATTGGAAGAAAAAAGCCGGGCCCAGGAGCAGAACCGAAAGCTGGAGGCCCAGCTCCGCCAGGCCCACAAAATGGAGGCCATCGGCACCCTGGCCGGGGGCATAGCCCACGATTTCAACAATATCCTGGGCACCATCATCGGATACGGGGAAATGATGGAAATCTTTGACCTTCCGGAAAAGGGACAGGCCAGGGACCGGCTGGACCAGATCCTGGCCGCCTCCTACCGGGCCCGGGACCTGGTGGACCAGATCCTCACATTCTCCCGTCAGTCCGATGCGGAAACCCGACCCGTGGTCCTGGCCCCGGTGATCAAGGAAACCGCTAAATTCATCCAGGTTCTGCTTCCCCCCAATGTGGAGATGAAAATCCTCCCCATGCCCCCGGACCTCTCCATTGAGGCCAATCCGGTCCAAATCCACCAACTCCTCATGAACCTGTGCACCAATGCCGCCCATGCCATTGGGGAGGAAAACCAGGGCCGCATTACCCTGGAGCTGGACCGCAGGGAAATCCGATCCCATGCCCTGGAAGATCTCCCTCCGGGGCCCTATGCCCGCCTCACCATCATTGATACGGGAGGCGGCATCCCCCCGGAGGCCCTGGACCGGGTCTTTGACCCCTTTTTCACCACCAAGCCCACCGGGGAGGGGACCGGTATGGGCCTGTCCGTGGCCCACGGCATTGTCAAAAGCTTTAGAGGACGCATCTCCGTGGCCAACACCAGGGCCGGGGGGGCGAAATTTAAAATCCTCATCCCCGAGGCCCCCCGGGAGTTGGCCGATCACCGGCCCGTCACCGTCCCCCTTTCCTTTTCAGGCCGAGGGGGGAAAATCCTCCTGGTGGACGACGACACCGACCTTTTGACCATGGGACAGGAACTGCTCTCCCAGCTGGGTTTCCAGGTGGTGGCCCAGGCCGCCCCCCTGGCTGCCCTGGACCAATTCCAAAGGGATCCATGGGCCTTTGACCTCATCGTCACCGACCTGCTCATGCCCGGCCTCACCGGGGACCGCCTGGCCTGGAAGGCCAAATTCATCCGACCGGACATCCCCATCCTCCTCTGCTCCGGCCGCATTGACACGGCCCAGGCAGACGAAATCATCCAGCGTTTCGGCATTGATGCCTTCCTGGCCAAACCCGTGGGCGCCCGGGAGCTGGCCCACGCCCTGACCCAACTTTTACCCGCCACACCCAGCAAGGACATTGACCATGGCCCATGTAATCATCATTGACGACGACCCCGGCATGAACCGCATGCTCACCGACCTCATCTCCAGCATCGGCCACCGGGCCACCGGGGCCCACACCCTGGCCCAGGGCCTGGAGCTGGTCCAGTCCACCCCCTGCGACGTGGTTTTCCTGGATGTGATGATGCCCGACGGCTCCGGCCTGGACATCATCCAGGATATCCGGACCCAGGAACCACCCCCGGAGGTGATCATCATGACCGGTGTGGGGGATCCGGACGGGGCGGAAACCGCCATCCGGGCCGGGGCCTGGGACTACCTCCAGAAGCCCCTTTCCCCCAAAAAAATCATCCTCCCCCTAAAGCGGGTTCTCCAATACCGGGATACCCTAAAGCAGAAAAACCCGACCCCGACACGGCTGGACCGGGATGACATCAAGGGATCAGGCCCGGGGATCACCGCCTGTTTGGAGCAATTGGCCCGGGCCACCCAGTCCCGGTCCGGGGTTCTCATCACCGGGGAAACCGGCACGGGGAAAGAAGTCTTTGCCCGCTGCCTCCACCGGAACAGCGGCCAGGCCCAGGGGCGCCTGGTGGTGGTGGATTGCGCCGCCCTGGCCGAAAACCTGGTGGAAAGTACCCTCTTCGGCCACGTCAAAGGGGCCTTCACCGGAGCCATTACCGACCGTGGGGGACTGGTGGCCCAGGCCCACCAGGGCACCCTCTTTTTGGACGAAGTGGGGGAATTGGACCTGCGCACCCAGAAAATCTTCCTCAGGGTCCTCCAGGAACAACGCTTCCGGCCCGTGGGAGGAAAACGGGAAATCCAGAGCCAATTCCGGCTGGTGGCCGCCACCCACCGGGATTTGGACCGCATGGTCGCCCGGGGTCAGTTCAGAAAGGACCTCCTTTTCAGATTGCGCACCCTGGAAATCCAGCTCCCCCCCCTGCGGAAACGGCAGGAGGATATCCCTGAACTGGCCACCCACTTCATGGACATGAGCTGCACCCATGCCGGACTCAAGCCCAAGGGATTTTCCCCGGAATTCATGGACCTGATCACGGCCCATGACTGGCCAGGCAATGTCCGGGAACTGGCTGCGGTCATGGAAAGTGCCGTCACGTCAGGCCTCACCTCCCCCCTGCTCTTTTCCTCCCACCTGCCCCAGGATTTGCGAATCCAGGTAGCCCGGGGACGGGTGGACCGCCCGGCCCCCCTGGCCATGGGCGCCCAGGATCCGGCCCCCCAGGGCCTGCCCCGGTTTAAGGAATTCCGCACCCGGGCCCTGGACCAGGTGGAGCAGGAGTACATCCAATGCCTCCTGGACCAGACCCGGGGAGACATGGCCCGGGCCTGCCAGGTTTCGGGCATGGGCCGCACCCGGCTGTACGAACTCATGAAAAAGCACGGCATCACCCGGAATTAACCCCAATCCCCCGTCCGCAAAACCCGGACGGGAATCCGGAAAAAGCGGACATTTGTCCGGAAAAAGCGGACATCTCCCTTCCCCATTTCCCATCCCATGAAACAAGTCATTGGAACCCCAGCGGTTTTCCACATGTTTTACTCCGGCACGATTCTTGATATATTTTTGATACGGGTCCTAATCAAAGGCAAAATCCCAGAACATCCAGCTGGGATTGCCCCCGAAAATGAAGACCCGGGAGATGGAAAACACCACGGGCCACCGTGGTCAACTCATAAAAGACAGAGGAAGGACATATGGCACAACTGAGTAGACTCACCCTTTTAAGCGATAGCGAACTGGATCGTCTCCACGAAACCACCGTGGAATTGCTGGAAACCGTAGGCGTTGAACTGGAAGCCGACGAAGCCGTGGCCGTATTTGCCGACAAGGGCGCCAAGGTGGACGGAAACCGGGTCTTCATTCCCCGGAAAATGCTGGAAGAGGCCATTGAAAGCGCCCCGTCAAGCTTCACCCTCCACGGTCGGGACGAAGGCAAATCCATCCTGGTGGGAGAAGGACAGCCCCGCCCCTGGGTGGAACCCTCCAACGGCCCGGTATTTGCCCATGACATGGAACGGGGCCGCCGCACCGGCTCCCGCCAGGACCTCATCGACTTTTACAAACTGGCCCAGGCCTCGGACGTCTGCGACATTGCTGGGGCCGTACCCGTGGAACCCAGTGAACTGGACCCGGCCCGCCGCCAGGACCACATTTACTATGAAATGATCCGCCACAGCGACAAGCCCCTGCGCTTCATCACCGGCACCCGGGAGGAAATCCTGCGCTCCTTCAACATGCTGGAAACCGCCATGGGCAAACCCGGCTACCTCAAGGATCACACCTCGGTCATCGTCAGTATCAACCCCCTAAGCCCCCTGGCCTATGACCGCACCCCCCTGGAAACCATGATGACCTA
>JAKSBM010000955.1 GCA_022361135.1 Desulfobacterales bacterium
AATGGTGGGCAGCCAGGACCCGGCCGGCTGGCCGGCGTACAACCAAGCCATGGCCGGGGAACCGGGACGGTCCCGGATATTTAAGGACGCCGACAATAATATCGCCTTTATCATGACCATGCCGGTCATGGTAAAGGACAAGGCCCAGGGAGCCCTGGCTTGTATTTTCAGTTTTAGCCAGGTTACGGCCCAACTCATCAACCACATCAAAGTGGGTGAATACGGCTATGCCTATATGCTGGATTCCCAGGGGGATGTCATTGCCCATCCCGATCCGGCCCAGGTGCTCAAGCTCAACGTGAAAAGCCTGGCCATGGGTGATCAGCTCCTTTCCCAGGACCGGGGCGTTCTTAAATACAAATGGGAAGGTCAGGAAAAAATCACCGCTTTCAGCCGGTCCAAGGATCTGGGCTGGGCCGTGGGCGTCACCGCCCTGGGCGATGAAATCCTGGCCCCCATCAAGCAATTGGGACAGATCAACATCATCATTGCCGTGGTCCTGACCCTGGTGGCCTCCCTGGTGGTCTTCCTCATTGCCGGTATGATTGCCAAATCCGTGAACCAGGTGGAAGCCGGGCTCAAGGATACGGCCCAGGGCGAAGGGGATCTCACCAAGCGCCTTGAGGTAAAAAGCAAGGATGAGGTGGGAAGTTTGGCCCGTTGGTTCAATATTTTCATTGAAAAGCTCCAGGGCATCATTTCCGACATTGCGGACAACTCCGGCAACCTGGAAAAGGCCAGCTCCGGCCTGCTCCAGATTTCCCAGGACATGGCCGACGGCACGGGCAAAATGTCCGACAAGTCCAATGCCGTGGCCGCATCTGCCGAAGAGATGAGTTCCAATATGAACTCCGTGGCCTCGGCCGCCGAACAGTCCTCGTCCAATATTTCCATGGTGGCCTCGGCCGTGGAGGAGATGACCTCCACCATCAATGAGATTGCCATGAATACGGAAAAGACCCGAACCTCCAGTAACCAGGCCGTGGAAAGGACCCAGAAGGCAGCGGACAATATCAATGCCCTCAATGCCTCGGCCCAGGACATCGGCCGGGTGGTGGAAACCATCAACGATGTTTCCGAGCAGACCATCCTTTTGGCCCTGAACGCCACCATTGAGGCTGCCCGGGCCGGGGAAGCCGGCAAGGGATTTGCCGTTGTGGCCGGAGAAATCAAGGCCCTGGCCATGCAGACCGCCGAAGCCACCCTGGAAATCAAAGCCAAGGTGGAAAGCATCCAGGGATCCACCCACCAGACCGTGGATGAAATCGACGCCATCACCACGGCCATCTCAACGGTGAATCAGATGATCGACACCGTGGCCGTGGCCGTGGAAGAACAGTCTGCCACCACCAAGGAAATTGCATCCAACGTGGGCCAGGCCGCCCAGGGAATTCAAAATGTGACGGAAAATGTCACCCAGAGTTCCATGGTGGCCAATGAGATTGCCCAGGATATTTCCCAGGTGGACCAGGCTGCCAAGGAAATGAGTGAAAACAGCATCCAGGTTCGGAAAAATGCCAAGGGCTTGAACCAGCTCTCCGGCAACCTGAAAAACGCAGTGGATCAATTTAAAATCTGATCCTCCTGCGGGAAGTATTTTTCCATCCCAGCCGGGTGGCGGGCCACAGGGCCCGCCACCCGGCTTTTTTAGTTCCTCAGCATTCTCCTTCCATGAATTTACATCTTTTTTACAACTCTTTTACGGCGGGATGACACATTCAAAAATCAGCTGGGATAGGGTGCAGTAAAAGCGTACAAGGCTTGCACTTTTACTGAAAAACCATTAATTCAAGCTAAAGGATTCCTGCCATGAGACTCAATTTAAGAAAACATACCATCCATTTATCCGCTCCAATAATCTGTTTTGTGCTTTTTTTATTCCTCACCCCACCGGCACTTGCCCAGGTTCAACGGGTCACCTGCCGGGTGGAAGCCGACCACGGTCTTCTCAAGGCCGGCGTTGCCCAGGAGGTGGTACTCAAGGTAAGTCTGGACGCGCCGCCGGCACCGGTTTCCGCCACCCGCCCCCGTGTGAATCTGGCCCTGGTTCTGGACCAGTCCGGCTCCATGCAGGGGACCAAAATTAAAATGGCCAAGGAAGCCGCCCTGGAAGCCCTTTCCCGGCTGGGTGCCACGGACCGATTCTCCCTGGTGGTATACGACACCCAGGTCACCAC
>JAKSBM010000737.1 GCA_022361135.1 Desulfobacterales bacterium
CCAGAATCTGAAATATGGCCCCGGCCGGAGTCCGCTTAAATACATTATGGCTGACTTCGGCCGGGGCTTTGTTGTCATAGCCCTTGTGGGACAACAAACAATTTTGGAAACCGGAGGATAAATCTCCGGGTCTGCATGTCCTGAAGGGCAAACATTCGATGAGAGAAACAGGGGACCGTTCCTATGCAATCGGTGTGACCAGATCCCACACGCTGCGACGATAACAGCAGCGTTGCCATGAGATATTCGTTTTAATTCACCATGCGGTCACGGCCTTCCCACTCCTTTTCCCGGAGTTTGAACTTTTGGATTTTTCCGGTGGCGGTTTTGGGCAGGGGGCCGAATTCCACCTGTTTGGGCGCCTTGAACCGGGCCAGCTTCTCCTTACAGAATGCAATGATATCCGCCGGATCCGGATCGGTACCGCCGGCCGGAACCACAAATGCCTTGGGCACCTCACCCCATTTCTTGTCAGGCACAGGAATCACGGCCACCTCCAAAACGTCGGGGTGGGTGTAAAGAACGTTTTCAATTTCAACGGTGGAGATGTTTTCTCCCCCGGAGATGATGATATCCTTTTTTCGGTCCATGATCTGTACGTAATTGTCCGGGTGGATCACGGCCAGATCCCCGGAGTGGAACCAACCGCCCCTGAAGGCTTCGGCGGTGGCGGCTTCATCCTTGTAATACCCCAGCATGACATTGTTGCCCCGCATGACGATCTCTCCCATGGTGGCCCCGTCCCGGGGGACCGGGGTCATGGTCATGGGATCCACCACATCCATGTGCTCGGCCACAATGTAGGGAACGCCCTGGCGGGCCTTGATGCCGGCTTTGACCATGGGCTCCAGTCGGTCCCATTTCTTCTGCCACTGGCAGACGGAGTGGGGGCCGAACACCTCGGTGAGGCCATAGGTCTGGGTGATGTTGGCCCCGATGTTTTCCATGTTCTGGATAACCATGGGGGCGGGCGGGGCTCCTGCGGTCATGATGTCGATGCCGTGGGACAATGAAATCTGGTTTTCCACGGCGTGGACGGACATGCCGATGAGGATGGTGGGGGCGGCGCAAAGGTGGGTGATACCAACCTGGTCGATGATGCGGTAGATCTCCGCCGGTTCCACCTTTCTCAGGCAGACATGGGTGGCGCCCATGGCGGTGAGGCCCCAGGTGAAGCACCAGCCGTTGCAATGGAACATGGGCAGGGTCCACAGATATTTGCTGTCCGGGGTGATTTTGAATTCCAATAGTTCCCCCAGGGCGTTGAGGTAGGCCCCCCTGTGGTGGTACATCACCCCCTTGGGCCGTCCCGTGGTGCCCGATGTGTAATTGATGGACAGGACCTCCCGTTCGTCCTGGATGGCCAAGGGTACCGGGGTGGAGGGGCTGTCCTCCAGCAGGCTTTCGTATTCCGGACCCTCAAGGGGCAGGGTATTATCCACATCACAGATGTTGACAAAGGTTTGAACTGCGGTGAGCTCGGGAGCGACTTCGGCCAGGGTTTTGCCGAATTCATTGTCGGCAAATACGGCCTTGGCGTCGCTGTGATTGATGATATAGGCCATTTCCCCGGCGGACAGCCGGATATTGATGGAGACCAGGGCCGCCCCCAGCAGGGGAACGGCATAGTGGGCTTCCAGCATGGGAGGGGTGTTGGGACAGACAAAGGCCACCTTGTCTCCAGGACCGATTCCCCTGGATTTCAAAGCGTTGGCCAGGCGGAATACCCGGTCCTGGAACTGGGTCCAGGTATGGGATCTATCATTGTAAATCACGGCGGTTTTGTCGGGGTATACCGCCACGCTCCTGGCAAGAAAATTGGTGGGGCTGAGCAGATCGTAGTTAACGCGCTTTTCGGCCATGACTGTCTCCTCCTTGTTAATTTTCGTGGACTGTCCGTGTCGGGGATCCATTTCCATGCATGGAATCAATGCCCGTGTCGGGGATCATTATGGTATGAAGATTAACAAATGGCCGGGTGCGGCTTCAATCGGTCGGGATCTCATTTTTATGTCGCCGTCTGTCTGAGTCCTGCTAGGTTTTTTACCTACAATATGGAATGGAAACCAAAGGGCTTGCAGTGACTCCCCGGGCTTTTATTTCTGGTTTTCCTGGACCCATTGCACGGCGGCCTTGACCAATTCCGTATAATGTTTGAGCTGGAGTTTTTGCCGGATGTTCTCCCGGTGGGTACCAATGGTTTTTCTGCTCAGCTCCAGGCGGACGGCGATTTCCCTGGATTCCAATCCTTCCCCCATGAGGCGGAAAACTTCAAGCTCCCTATTGGTCAGACAGTCCGGGCCGGTGCCATGGGCCTTTCCTCCACCCTTGACCATGTGGTTGAGCATTTTTTCCTTGATGTGTTCACTGGCATGGATGCCCCCGTTAAGGACCCGGCGGACGGCCTTGACCACCTGGGTGATGGCCCGCTGTTTCATCACATAGCCCCTGGCTCCGGCCCTGAAGGCCCGTTCCCCATAGATGGCGTCGTCATACATGGACAGAACCAACACGGGTAAGTCTGGAAAGTCGCGGCCCACCTGGGAGACCAGGTCCAGGCCGTTGCTTTGGGCCAGGGAGATGTCCACGATGAGCAGGGAGGGCATCTCTTTTTGGATGATGGCCAGGGCCTGGTCGGCGGTTTCCGGGCAGGCCGTCACCTCAAGATCCGGCTCCCGGTTGATGAGTTCGGTCATGCCCAGGCAGAAGACCGGGTGGTCGTCCACAATGAGGATGCGAGCGGTTTCACTGGGGCTGTCCATGGCGTATCTCCTTTTTGGCGGTGGGTTTGGGGGTAAGGGAAACATGAACCTCCGTTCCCCGGGACAGGGTATGGATATGGAACTGGGCCTCAATGATCTTTGCCCGGTAGGCCATGATCTGAAGTCCGATGCCCGGACCCGAGGATTGGGTATGGATGGGGTCCATGCCCCGGCCGTTGTCCCGGATCCTGAGGTGGATGGGGCAGGGGGCAACCGATGGGGTTTCCTGTTCCAGAATGATCCGGATGCATCGGGCTCCGGAATGTTTCACCCCATTGTTCACCGCTTCACGGGCAATGTGGTAGAGGTGAATGGCCCGGGTGTTGTCCCCGATCTCCACCCCGGGATCCAGGCGGCACTCGATGGTCATGTTGGGGTGGAAGGAAAACTGGGCGGCAATTTCCTCCAATGCCCCCTGGAAGCCGTGGGCCACCAGGTGGACCGGGCAGAGGCCCCGGGCCAGTTGCCGGGTTTTGTCCACGGCATCGGCCATGAGGTCCCCCATTTTTTCGGCCAGGCCGGCGCAGGGATGATGGACCGCCCCCAATTCGTCCTTTAAAACCTCAGCCAGGCCTGAAATGCCGATGAGGTGGGGGCAGAGGTCGTCGTGGAGATCGTGTCCGATGTTCATTCGTTCCCGGTCCCCGGCCTGCATGACCTGTTTTTCAAGGGTTTTGGACCGGGTGATGTCCCTGAGGATGATGATGGATCCGGCCAGGGCCTGGTCGGCATCAAAGACCGAAGCCCCGGAGATGCTCACGTCGACGATGCGGCCGTCCTTTGTGTAGCGCCGGGTTTCCACGTTGACTATTTCGTCCCCGGAAATCACCTGCTGGATCATGGTCCGGGTTTCCGGCCAACAGGCCCGGGGAACGAAATGGTCCATTTTTTTGCCGGCACACTCCGTTGGATTCCAGCCAAATACCCGGGTGAAGGCCGGATTGATATAGATGACCCGGCCCCCCATGTCATAGTTGACGATGGGGTCCGGGGCCGCCTCCATGAGCAGGTAATACCGCTCCCGGCTTTCCCGGCTCTTCTGCTCGGCCAGTTGCCGTTCCCGGATCTGGTTGTTCAGGTTCCTGTGGGTGGTTTCCAGCTGATCCATGAAGTCATTGAAGTGGCCGGCCAGTTGCCCGATTTCGTCCCGGGAGCGACACGGCATCCGGGTGGTGTAATCCCCGGCCCTTGCCGCATTGAACCGGGCCGTGAGCTGGCCCAGGGGGGTGGTGATTCCCCGACTGATTCCAAAGGTCACCGCCAGCATGATGGCGAAAAAAAACAGGGAAATTCCCAGGATCACATTTCGAATGGTGGACAGGGGGGCATACAATTCATCCAGATATGAGGAGGCGGCAACGATCCATTGATATTCGGGGATGGAGTTGAACATGACCAGTTTGGGCCGTGCCTTTTCTTCCCCGGGATTCTTCCAATGGTATACCGACCGGCCCTTTTTCCGAACCATCATGTCCTCCAGATGGTGGTTGGGCAATTCCTTGGTTTTAAAAATATTAACGCCCTGGAGTCGGGGATGGATCAGAGCCCTGGCATCCTTGTCAATGACAAAGGCATACCCGCTCTTTCCAAATTTCAGGGAGAGGATGCTTTCCCTGAAATCCTCCACATTGACCAGTTTGATGAATTCGGACCGATAGGCACTGGCGGCAATGATCCAGTCCCAGGGTTCGAAGTAGGACATGAACAGGGCCTTGGGCCGGGCCGTCTCCTCCCCCGGATTCTTCCATTCATACTCCAGGTAGCCCTCCTTCATCCCTGTCATCTTCCGGACAAAGGCGTGGTCGGCCACATTGCTGCCGCTCACCGGGGCCCTGGGGTGGATCGGAACCCCGCCCTTGCTGTCCAGGCAATAGAGATAGCCCGAGGTTCCGATGGACTGGCTCAGGATTACCCTGCCGGCCCGTTTTCGTGCCTCTTTTTCTGAAAATTCCCCGGCCAGATACCGGCGGTGGAATTGGGCCACAATGTCCCGGTTTTTTTCCGCCGCTGCCCTGAGGTGGTTTTTGATGGAGACATTCACCGATGTGGTGACCATGTCGTAGATCATCTGGGTGGTATTGGTCAGCTCGCTTTCAATCCGGTCTTCGATATTGTGGCGCACATAGGCATATATAAAAAGGCTGCACATGAGCATGGAAAGGAAAAAGATCAGGGCGGAACTCAGGAGAAATTTATACCGGATCTCCATGGCGCCGAAGAGAGAACGAAAGCGATGGATTGGATTTTTTCCGGGCGGATCGCAGACAGCTTCAGACGGATTCATGGGCGCAACTCCGTGGCGTCTAAGGAACAACGCATCATAGGGTGGATGGCTTGGCTACGCAATGCAACTTAAAATGACCTATCACAGGCCCGGAATCAGGGCAAGGTGGGATCTTTGCAGCGATGTCCATTGATTTTATGGGAAAGGGGCCGGTTAAACCAAAGGGTCTGCCGTCTCCCCCATCGCAAATTGGGTTCCGGTATTCTCCGCTCATTGGAAAACCATCCCAATATTGATTCCATGGATGATGGGGACGGCAACACTATCCAAGCGCATCATCCATTGGCTTTCAATGGAATAAAATGGGGTAGGAACCTGGGCATTATCATTGACAAACCAAAATCTTATTCCGTATATTGCCTGCCATACCACCAGGGTGCCCGACTTCTCCCAAGGAAGGAGGGATAAAAGGAAAAACGGTGAAATTCCGTTGCATACCAGCCAATGCCGTGACCGGGGACAAAGCCTGCAAGATGCCACTTCCTGAAAACAGGGGGGAAGGCGCAGGCCGAGGATGATCCGCAGCCGGAAAGCCTGCCCGGGGTTAGAACCATCCGAACTTCCGCTGGCAAAAGTTCCTGTTGACCATTGTTTTAGCAATGCAAGAGGAGCCCTGCGCCATGGAACACCATAAAGCCTTTGGCGATGTCATTACCCGCCTTATCCACAAAGAAAATCTCAGCCGAGAAACGGCCCGCACCGCCTTTACCACCGTATTGAACAATCAGACCCCGGACCTCCAGCAGGGGGCTTTTCTTGCCGCCCTCACGGCCAAGGGGGAAACCGCCGAAGAGGTGGCCGGTGCCTGGGAGGCCATCTATGAACTGGACACCACCAAGGTGAACCTGGACCTGCCCGTGGTGGAAAATTCCGGAACCGGCATGGATACATTTAAGACCTTTAACATCTCCACCGCGGCCGCCATAGTGGCTGCGGCCGGCGGGGTACCCATGGCACGCCACGGGGCACGGGCCATCACCTCGGTCTGCGGCACCGTGGACATGGCCGAAGCCCTGGGCGTGGATGTGGAATGTCCGGCGGAACTGGTGGCCCGGAGTATCCAAACATGCGGACTGGGGCTTTTCAACGGCATGAGCCCGGAAATCCATCCCAATGCCCTGGGCCGGATTCTTTCCCAGATTTTTTTCGGTTCCACCCTGAACATTGCCGCTTCCCTGGCCAACCCGGCCCTGCCCGCCATCGGGGTGAGGGGCGTCTACAGCCAGGAGATGATCCTGCCCGTGGCCCAGGTCATGAAGGCCATCGGATATCACAGCGCCATCGTCCTCCACGGCCGCGTGGGCGGTACGGGCAAGGGCATGGACGAGGCTTCGGTCTGCGGCACCACCCATTGTGCCCGCATCCGTACCCGGGACGGCCGGGCTGAAATTGAAGAATTCTCATTTGATCCCCAGTCCCTGGGACTGGCCTGCTCATCGGGGGAGGAACTGCGGCCCGGGGCAGACCGGGACACAGAAACCCGGCGCTTTACCCGCCTCATCATCGGTAGGGAAAACGGACCCCGCAGGGATGCCGTCCTCCTCAATTCCGCCTTGATTTTCCTGGCCGCAGGGACAGTAGATTCCCTGGAACAGGGCTTGGAAAAAGCCGCCGTCCTTCTGGAATCGGGCAGGGCATTTGAAACCCTGGAAAACTGGGTGACCGCCCAGAACCGTGAACCGGAAAAGGGACTGGCCACCCTCCATAAATTAATCTAAGGAATTGCCATGGAATTGCTCATCATCAGAACCAATGACCAATACATCCGGGTCAAACCCGATGAATTCCTGGAAGTCAACCTGGACAAGGCATCGGTCTTTCCCATGGCCCAATTGGACCATGTCAGGGAGTTGGAAACCCGGCTCCGGGATACGGGGTTTAAAAATGTAAGGATTAAAAAACTGGTCCTCACCGAGGAGGAATTGTCATGATGCGCATGGTGCTCCGGGGAATCCGGCAATTGGAGGCGGAGGAGTTTGCCGCCCTTCCCGAACCCGGCCCGGGCCAGGTCAAAGCAGAGGTATTGGCCTGCGCCGTCTGCCGCACCGATGCCAAGATGTGGGACCAGGGCCACAGGGATCTGGTCTTTCCCAGGGTCCTGGGCCATGAAATGGTGGTCCGGGACCAAGGGGGCCAAATTTATATGCTCTGGCCCGGGAAAAGCTGCGGCGACTGCCCCCATTGCAGGGCCGGCCGGGAGAACCTCTGCGACGATATGGAAATCACCGGTTTCCACAGTGA
>JAKSBM010000528.1 GCA_022361135.1 Desulfobacterales bacterium
AGTCACAACAAGAAGATGGAATTGTTGAACGCCAAAAAATGGTTGGTGAGCGAAGCAAAAGCTCAGGAGACAAGGGAGGCATTAGGGCAAAGTGTTTCAAAGATGCCAGATGAAGCAACTCAAGCAAGGCACAGGAGTGCTTTGAGCGTCGAGCACGTCCAGATCACCATGAGAGAACAGATGGGTTAACCTCAACAATCATTTAAACATAACTACCCCCTGGAACCCTGGGTTCCAGGGGGTTTTTTATTTTCCAGGCACAGAATCTGCAAATTACATCATCCCATGGAAAAAGCGGGAATTTTTTGCCGGACACCGGCCCCAACAACAGCATGAGGATGATATGAAGAAAATCACCGTAATCAGCACCGCCCTGTCCCAGGACCGGCAACTCAGCCCCTTGATTTCACAATTGAAAGCAGATCCCCAGGTGGAACTGGGATTAATCTCCTGGGACAAACACATGGACGGCGAGCTGTGCATCCAGTACCTCCGGCTGGAAACCAGGGGAATCACCCTGGAAAACCATACCCATATCACCCTGGACCAGAGAGAAAAATTTGCCGCCACCACGGACAACAGCAACCTGAATTTGCTCTTCAGCAAGGCCATCAAAGCCCTGTCGCCGGAACTGGTGGTGATCATGGGTGAAAGCCCGGCCGCCTTCGGCGCAGCCACGGCAGCCGCCCTGGACCACGGCCTCCCCATTGCCCACATCAACGGGGGCCAGTCCCAATACGATATCCTCTCCCCTTCATACGGAGCAGGTGTGACCCGTCTATCCACCCTCCATTTCACCAGCTGTGAGACCCACAGCCAACGGGTGGTGGACCATGGGGCCAATCCCAACCTGATCTTTGAAGTGGGAAATCTGGACCTTGAAACCCTGCCCTGCCCCGGCCACAAAAGCCGGGTCATGGAAAAGATGAACTGGGCTCCGGACCAGTCCTATTTCCTGGTTCAAATGGAGGCAGAACCCAATCTGGGCTCCAAAAACAGCCAATTGATCCTCCCCCTGATTTCCACGTTGGACCAGGGCCGGCTTCCCGATTATAAATGGATGATCCAACTTCCCCCGGCGGACAATGGATTGAACAAAATGCTTATCCAGACCCTGGAAGGCCTTGAAAAACAATATCCCCAACAGGTCGCCTGCACCCCTGCCTGGGAATCCCGTGACCGCCTTTCCGCAATGGCCCATGCCGCAGCCGTGGTTTCCAACAACTCCAAAAATATGGAGCGGGCCCGGTCTTTGGGAACCCCGGTAATCTGGAAATCACCCCAGGGACATCCTTGGAATCCGGACATGGACCTCTCTGCCCACGGCATCATCCCCACACCATGGACAGATGAAGGGCTTGGGGAAGGACTCCAACGGGCCATCCAGGGTATATATCCCCCCTCCCCTGTTCTACCCATCCCATCCCCGGAACAAACATCCCGGAAAATTAAAGAGGTGGTGGTTGAATTTACCCGGCAATTCCGGGCGACGACACCATGAAAACCAATGGCTGAAAAAATTTGCGGCCGGAATCCATATTCTGCTTCAGGAAATCATTCCATGGGACGATGATCAACCCAAAGTCCCAATGGAAACGGAGTAAATCATGATCCAAGCAATGTCCCAAACCATGGTACCGGCCCGGGTGAACCTTCCAGAATCCACGCCCCATCAAAATATCAACAATACCGGTGCCACGGAAAAGGAAAACGGAAACAGGGCCCAGGAAGCCTACAAGGTTGAATTGTCCAAGAAAGCCACGGAAAGCGCAGGAACGGAAGGACCCCAATCATCTTCAACCATTGATGCGGCCATTGAAAAGATAAAGGCCCAAATCAAGGTCCTGCAAAAACAATTGGATGGGCTCAAGGGCCGGGAAGATGAATCCGCAGTCACCCTTCGCAAATCCCTCCAGGGTCAAATCAGTGCCCTAAACGGCCAACTCATGGATCTCATGGCCACGAAGATAAAAGAACTCTCCCGGGGGCAAGGCTGATTCCCAGGCCGATTCAATCACGAATCTCGCCCCTTGAAACTGACCCATGGATGGATCCAATTCCTTCAAGGGGTACCTCTAATAATTAGGAGTGAAATCAAATCAAGGTTTGGAATAGATAATAGACCAAGGGGATAAAGATACCAGGGAGCATATTACCCACCTTAATCTTCTGCTCCCGGATCATATTCAATCCCAGCCCCAGAATCAGCAAGCCCCCCACCCCGGACATCTGGGCCACCACCGAAGGAATGAGCAAGGGTTTCATCACCGATGCCGCCAGGGTGATCCCCCCCTGGTAGATGAACACCGGTACCGCAGAAAACATGACCCCGAACCCCAGGGATGAGGTGAGAATGATGGAGATGGTACCGTCCAGAAAGGCCTTGGCAAAAAGGGTGGCATGGTTCCCGGCCAGCCCGCTTTCCAGGGAGCCGACAATGGCCATGGAGCCCACGCAGTAAAGCAGGGAAGCCGTAACAAACCCTGCGGAGAAACCATTGTTGTCCTTGGCCATTTTGGATTCCAAAAAGTCCCCAAGCTGCTTGAGCCGTGATTCAATGCCGATCCATTCACCGGCCAATGCCCCCAGGCAAACGCTGACAATGATCATCATCAAATCATCACAGGCCAGGGCCGATCGGAGCCCCACCAGCATCACAGCCAGGGCAACCGCCTGCATCACGGTCTTGTTATACTTTTCAGGGATGCCGTTTTTAAAAAGCAGTCCAAGAAGCGACCCGGCCACGATGGCCGCACAATTTACCAATGTTCCCAGCATGAGCGACTCCAGAGCTTTCAGAAAATTTAAGCCGGATCCCTTGGGATCCGAATACAATAAAAGGTCGGGTTCCCATCACTGAGGGAAACGACCCAACCTTCCTTGTGAAAAACAGTATTTGGTTGTATCGAATTTTATTTCCCTTGACCAGCTAAAAATCCCCCAGGCCCATGCCCGGTCCATTTCAAAACCAGAGAATGGTCCCAAGCCATGGAGCCCTTCCCCCCCCAAGCTCCCACAAGGCATAAAAAACAAAAAACGGGACACACCGACCTTGAAAGGTCCGTGTGCCCCGTTAATGTTAAGGCATGGGATTGCTCGCCGTGAAGCAGCTATCCCAATATCTTTTTTTGGCGGTTCAGCTTGTCTTCCAGCCTATCCTGAAATGCCTTGGCCCGGGATTTGGACATCTCCGGGGTATCCTTTAACGGATCGTCCAGCCCCATGAGTTCATATTTCCCCACACCCATTTTATGGTAGGGCAGGACCTCGATCTTGTCGATGGAGGCCGCCCAGGGGCGAATGTGGTCAAACAACCTGTCCATGGATTCCCCATTGTCGGTGAATCCCGGGACCATGGTATGGCGGATCCATATCCGCCCCTGGAAATCCGCCACACGCGCCATGAACTCCCGGCTTTTTTCCATGCAGATCCCGGTGAGTCTCTGGTACTCATGGGGATCATAGTGCTTGATATCCAGCAATAGGAAATCCACATGCCTGAGGATGTCGTCATAGTACCGGGGCTGTCCCACCCCGCAGGTGTCCAGGGCAATGTTGATCTTCTCCGTCTTCAGGGCTTTCACCGCTTCTGCCAGGAATTTTCCCTGCATCAACGCCTCTCCGCCGGAGAAGGTGACGCCACCGGTCTCTTTATAATAAGGCCGGTAGCGTTTCACAAAGGAGACCAATTCATCCACGGTGTAGAGGGTTCCGCCCTGGAACCGCATGGAATCCGGATTATGGCAGTAGATGCACTTAAGACCGCACCCCTGCATGAAAAATATGGTCCGGATCCCCGGGCCGTCCATGAGGCCCATGGTTTCTATGGAATGAATGCGTCCCTTCAACATGACACCAACCTTAGGCGCACTGGTGGAAGGTCCGCATGAGGACCTCTTTTTTCTGCTCGTCGGTCAACCGGTTGAAATGCACCGCATACCCAGAGACACGGATGGTCAGGGTGGGGTATTTGTCCGGATTGGCCATGGCATCCTCCAATATCTCGCGCCGAAGAACATTGACGTTGAGGTGGAAGGCGTTCTGGGCAAAATATCCATCCATGATATTAACCAG
>JAKSBM010001067.1 GCA_022361135.1 Desulfobacterales bacterium
CACCCAAAATAAAAAGCAAATTACGTGCCGACTTTCAGAAAATCAGAAAAAATGGATCATTTTTAAGGGGAGGAATTATATTCGTTGAGTTTGTTGCGGAGGGTTCTAACGCTGATACCAAGGATCTTGGCCGCATGGGTCCGGTTGCCTTCGGTGCGATCCAGGGTTTTATAAATCATTTTCTGCTCCATTTCCTTGAGGGAACTGGGCCCGTCGTCCAAACCGCTGTTGGCGTGGACTTCCGTCACCGGGGCTGCCCCCATGGGTGCATCCCCCAACATGAGGTCCTGGGGCTCGATACGGTCTCCCATGGCCAGGAGCACGGCCCGATGGATGATATTTTCAAGCTCCCTGACATTGCCGGAAAAGGGATGGCGGCTTAAACGATCCAATGCTGCCGATGTCAGCCCTTTGACATTACGCCCGTCAATATCGCAATACTTGCCGATGAAATAATCACACAATTCCGTTAAATCATCCATGCGTTCCCGCAGGGGGGGCAAGACCACGGGAATGGTGTTGAGGCGGTAAAACAAATCCTCACGGAAATCATTTTTCTCAACCGCTTCGCCGGCATTGCGATTGGTGGTGGCAATGACCCTGACATCCACGGGAATGGGCTGGGTTCCCCCCACCCGGTCCACCACCTTTTCCTGGAGTACCCTGAGGAGTTTGGCCTGGAGGTGGAATTGCATCTCCGTAATTTCATCCAGAAATAGGGTTCCCTTATTGGCCAACTCAAATTTTCCAATTTTACGGGCCATGGCCCCGGTGAATGCCCCCTTTTCATGTCCGAACAATTCGCTTTCCAGAAGGTTTTCCGGCAGGGCGGCACAGTTCACCGCCACAAAGGGTTCACCGTTTCTCCGGCTTTTTTCATGGATAAACCGTGCTATGAGCTCCTTGCCCGTGCCGCTCTCCCCCTGAATAAGCACCGACGCACTGGAATCGGCCACCCGTTCCACCAGGGACATGAGATTTTTCATCCCCGCATTCCGGGTGATAATGGTCACCTTGGACCGGGCCTTGGGCGCATCTGCCTTGTCAGCCTCCACACGGGCCGGCCCCATGAGGGCCTTTTTCACACAAAGCTCCAATTGCTGATGGTCCACGGGTTTGACCAAATACTCCATGGCCCCCAGCTTCATCAGATTCAGGGCATGGTCCACATGGGGCTCCGGTGTGATGATGATCACCCGGGTGGCTGGAAACAGCTCACTGCACTGGGTCAAAAAGCCCGGGGCATCAAAGCCCGGGGTGGTATCATCGGCGATCACCAAATCGGGTTTCTTATCGCTCAGATAGGCCAGGGCCCCTTCCCCGCTGGGGACAGCATCCAGCTTAAACCCCATTCCCTCAAACAACTCCACAAGGGCCATACGTTCCTTGGGGTTTTCTAAAATAATAAATAGCCTGGAACCAGACACGGTTTTGATTTACTCCTAGGAATTTTTTGCAATTTGTGCCAGATCAAGGGTGGACAAACGCTGTTGAGCCAGACGGGCCCACACGGAATCATAATTCAGGGCCACCTGTTCAAAGACTTCCTTGGCTTTGGACAGGATATTCCCCTTTTGATAGGCATCCCCCAGGAGGAACCCCAGGTTTGCCTTTATCTGTTCTCCCTGTGAGAGATCCAGGGCCTTGGAAAAGGAATCCGCCGCCTGGACATAGGAGCCCATGCGCAAATAAATATTTCCAAGTCCCTTATATGCATTGGTTAAAACTTCATAATTTTTACCCGGGGCTTCGGCAAAGGAGGTCACGGACCGTTCCTGTAATTCAGCCGCTGTCTTGAAGTCCTTTTTCAACTCCGCCACCCGGGCATGGGCCAGCAGGATCCGCCCCTTTTCCATGGGATCCTGGGACTGCTTAAGGGCCGCCTTGAGATGGTCTGCGGCCCGATCCAGTTTATCATTCTCCCGGTAGATTCCCCCCATGCGGACCAGGGCCTCCACATTGTATTTATGGGACTTGAACCGCTTCACCTGGGCGGAGAACAATTTCAAGGCGTCCTCGTCCCGGCCCGATTCATCCATGGCCACGGCCAGCCTGTGGAGAAGTTCCGGGGAACGCTGGGAGCGGCGGTATTGTTTGTAGCTGTTCATGAGGTGATTAAAGGCTTCTTCCCAAAGGCCGGCCCGGAGGTATGCAGTGCCCACACTGAACTCAATATCCCGGCTGCCCATCTTGTCCAATCTGACATATTCCATCTCGTACCGGGTGAGCACCGAGGTATAATCATCGGATTCAAGCTGTTCCTGGAAAAGGGCTTCATAGGCTTTCTGCATGAGCTTCACCGCTTCATAACGCAGCCCCCTGGGATGGGTGGATAAGAGATCTTCAATTTCCCGGATACACTTATTGTACTCCCCATTTTTCTGATAAATCTCGGCCAATCGCATCATGGCGATGCGGGAATAGGTATTATCCGGGAACTTGGTTTTGACCATGGTATAAATATCGATCTTTTCCTGGTCGGTTTCCTTGTACCGGGCCAGGCCGATGGATGCATTGATATATCCCTGGGTATCGGGATATTTTTCCCGAACCAGCTCATAGATCTTAATGGCTTTGGCTTCCTGGCCCTCCATGCCGTAGGCATCGCCGGCCTTGCTCATGATCAGATCCCGTTCCTTTACATCGGGGAAAAGATTCAACACCCGGACATATTGCTCCCGGGCCGCCCGGTTCAAGCCCAGTTCAAAATTGGCATTGGCACGGTAGAGGAGCAGATCCGGTGAATCATAGATCTTCCGCATGTCCAATTTCACCACATGGTCAAAAATCTGAAGTGCGTTGAAATATTGTTGTTTTTTATAAAGGGCCTTGCCGTAACCGATGCCGGCCTCGGGGATATAGCTGTTGTCCACATCGCTTTCAAAGACCTTTTGATAATACCGCAGGGCCTTGTCAATGTATCCCTTGGCATCGTAGGTGGTGGCAAGGTGGTAAATCACCTCGGGCAGACCGGTGAAATCCGGATACTTCTGGTAGACAATATTGAAATAGCCTTCTGCGGCTGAAATGTTCTGCATCTTGGACTGGATCAAACCGATGGCGGAATAGCCAAAGGGAACCAGGCGGGAACGGGGATAGAGAACCAGGGCATCCTGGAACTTGCGCTCCGCATCAATGAGCCCCACAAAATCGCCGGGGGTCAATGCCTTAAAATAGGCATAGGCACGGAGGTAGTGGACCTGCTCCAGGCAAATTTGATTTTCCTGGGCAATGTATTGATCCAGCAAGGCATAGGCCTGGTCATAGCCCCTGCGTTTGATCAGTGTCACGGCCTCCTGGATCTGACCGTTTTCACAACTCATGCGGCTCACCAAACGGTAGAGGTCGTCAATGTCCCCTTCAAAATCGGTTTTACGTCTCCTGGGGGGAACATATTCCGGTGGAGCGGCCAGGTGATCTTTGATTTCCTTCACGGCCACGGCCTCTTTCCCAGGGGTCTTTTTCCCTTCCACCTTGGCAGGGGCGGTGGGTTTTACAACCTTTGGGGGAGTGGATTGAATGGGCCCATCGGCCTTGGGGGCCGGAGGGGCTTTGACCGGTTCGGTCTTTTGGGGGGAAGGCACCGTCCCCGGAGCAGCAGGGGGGACTTTTTTCTTGGCCTTGAGTTTTTCACGGGGGACTTTGGTGGGGGCGGCCGCCAAGGGTCCATCCAAAATGATTTTCAATATTTTTCCGTCGGGTGAATAGGCAGAACGCACCCGGCTGCAGGATTTTTTGGCCGTCACCACCAGGGCCATGACATTGCCGGCCTGCTCCGCAATGGAGAGTCCCCGGAGGGTTTTCCGGCCGGAAATTTTAATTCCCTTGGCCCGGCGGGCCGGACGCAATGCCACCAAAACCTCCCGGTCATCCAATTGAATCACCTTGGCCGGCACCTTCCGGTCCAGATGCAATTCCAGTGAGAGGGGAGTCTCCTTGATGATTATTTGACGCACCTGCGCCAATTTTGCAGCAGCAGATGCGGGGATCCCCATCCACAATAGAAAGGCCAGGATAACCAGAATAGGCTTCAGTCGCTGTATCATGTTTGCTTTTTCCATCATAAATTCATAAGCCCTATGAATAAAATCAAATCCAAACTTGGTAAAAAGCAAATTCCATGCCATTTACTATCTCATACATTCAAGGCAATGGCGGGAACAAAGGAAAACAGGAACGTCCTGTGGAAAAAAACTTAAAAGACGGGCATGTCCGGTTCCGGCGCCAGCTTCATTTTCTTGATCTTTTCCACCAATGTGGTTCGATTCATTTTTAAAAGCTCGGCTGCCTTGGCCTTGACCCATCCGGTTTCGGAAAGGGCATGGGAAATGAGGGCTCGCTGGTATTGCTCCACGGCCTGGGAAAACCCAATGCCGTTGTCAAATACGGAAAGCACCGACGGAACCTGTTGATCGGAAACGGCCTGGGTAATGTATTCGGGCAAATCGCCCACATGCACCTGCTCATCTTCCACCAGGACGGAAATCCGTTCCACCAGGTTTTCCAGCTCCCGGATGTTTCCGGGCCATTCATACCCCATCAGGGAAGACATGGCTTCATCGGTAAAGGTTTTGGGCGCATAGCCGGTACCCCGGTGGCCCAGGTTGGTTTGAAATTGTTCAATCAAAGGAATGATATCTTCCCGCCGATCCCGCAGGGGAAGGATGTGAATGGGAATGACATTGAGTCGATAATAGAGATCTTCACGGAACTCGGACTGCTCAATGGCCAGGGGAAGATCCTTATTGGTGGCGGAAATCACACGAATGTCCACGGAAAGGGTCTGGCTTCCCCCCACCCGTTCAAACCGCCGTTCCTGGAGGGCCCGCAAAAGCTTGACCTGGAGTTCGGGGCTCATGTCGCCGATTTCATCCAAAAAGAGGGTGCCGCCGTCGGCAATCTCAAACCGCCCCACCCGGGCCCGGTGGGCGCCGGTGAAGGCTCCTTTTTCATGGCCGAAGAGTTCACTTTCCAACAATTCACCGGGAATGGCACCGCAATTGATCACCACCATGGGGCCGTTGCGCCGGGATGAATTATTGTGGATGGCCCGGGCAATCAATTCCTTACCCGTACCGCTCTCGCCGGTGATCAACACCGAAGAATCCGACTTGGCCACCTTCCGGGCCGTATCCAGGACTGAAATCAATCCCGTACTCACCCCGGCAATGCCGCCTCTGTCAAATTCATTGGCCGTTCCGGCCCCGGTCTGGTTTTCCCCCGGGGTATCTTCGGGTGCTATCATGGAGGACACCATTATTTGAGAATCTTTGTTAATTTGTCGGAAATAGCCTCGGCAGTAAAGGGTTTAACCACATAATTGGATACGCCGGCCTGCACCGCTTCAATTACGTTCTGCTTCTGGGCTTCCGCCGTAACCATGAGGAAGGGGGTTTTGGAATACTGGGAACTTGCACGGACTTTTTTCAGCAACTCAAGCCCGGTCATTTTGGGCATATTCCAGTCGGAAATAATCAGGTCGATCTTCTGCCCTTCCAGGATATCCCAGGCTGTTGTGCCATCATCTGCTTCCACCAGGTTTTTAAACCCCAACTGCTTTAAGATATTCTTCAGAATACGGCGCATGGTCGCAAAGTCGTCAACAATCAGAACCTTGATGGATGTGTCCATTGCCAAATTTCCCTCCTTTATGGATTTAAAACCCCTTTGCTATCTTTCCAAATATACTGCTGACTTTGCCATCTTCTGCATTAAAGGGGATCGCAACCTTTGGCCCTTCGGTATTTTGCCGAACACCACGGGGTCCTGAGGATCCCGGTGTAAATGGATGGGTTCAAAGACCATTCATGTTGCATTTTCACAGGGGGCGCCATGAATCTGCACGGGCTGCGCCCTTACCACGCCATGGTCGAAATACAATCCGCTTCAAATCCCGGCTGAATGGAATCACAGGCCCCACTGCATTTTTAAATGCGGGATGGGATATGAAAACGGAATGTTCCAGGCCCAACCTCCACACAACCGGAGCTACCAGATATTGATAAGGGCATCCATGAAAAGAACGTGATGCCCGGATCTGCCCATCAAACGGGATTTTCCAGATTATTGTACTGGATAATATTCTTCAAATGAGAGTAGGTGTCCACATCCATGGAATCAAATTCAACGCCGACCCCTGTATTGGTCTGGCGGACAATGGTCCCCTGGATGGACAGCACAATCTCATCAATGCCACCGGTCAGATAAATCTTAATGAAACAGGCGCTTCCGACGGGAAAAGCCCTCTGGGTAGAAACAAATACCCCCCTCAGGCTCAAGTCTTCCGAATTCGCTTCCAGTTTTACTTCTTTATTGTCTACGATCAGGGAAATTTTGATTTCGGTTTTAAAGCCGACCCGATCATATCTGCGCCGGTTTTTGCCTTGTGAAACACCCATGGCAGAATTGCTCCGTAATATCTTGTCCTACACTTGGTCTTCAGGATTTAAGGTACCACATTTTAAATACCTGCTCAACCCAATTAAATGCCGCCAAGCTCCCCCCGTTGGGCCACACGGATAAATGCATCCACCACTTCCGGGTCGAATTGGGTTCCCGAATTCTTCATAATTGTCTGTAGTACTTCATCTTTTCCTATCTTTATGCGATATGAGCGATCCGAAGCCATGGCATCATAGCAGTCGGCAACGGAAAGGATCCTTGCCAGCCGTGGAATTTGTTCCCCTTTCAGTCCATCGGGGTATCCACTGCCGTCATATCGCTCATGGTGATGGCGGATGATCTCCATCTCCCGGTCCCAGAGTCCCAGTTTACTGACGATATCCGCTCCGATCACCGGGTGCTCCTTGATCTTTTCATACTCATCGGAGGTCAGTTTTCCCGGCTTTAAAAGGATGTCGTCCCGGATTCCGATTTTCCCGATGTCGTGGAGGCTACCGGCAAAGCCCAGCACATCCAGCTCTTCGTCGGTGCAATGCATCTCCCGGGCAATGGAAAGGGAATACTTGGCCACCCGATCCGAATGCTCCTGGGTATATTGATCCCTGACCTCCAGGGCCTTAACAAAGGCATAGAAGGTATGGAAAAGATTTTCATGAATGTTCTCATACAGGGCAATGTTCTCAATGGCAGCCGCCGCCTTCTGTGTGATGAAATTCATGTAATAGATATCTTTTTCGGTAAATGCCTGCTCCGGGTTGAAAATAAATGCACTGGCCACCCCAAATATTTTTTCCCTGATTTTCAGGGGCACCACCATGAGGGAGGAAACCGTGGGGCCCAGACTATGGGCCGGATCCACCTTGGAAATCATGCAGGGTTTCTGATCCGATTCAAGGATCTCCATGATGAATTCCCTGGCCGGGGTGGGGATATCCACCTCGTAGCCCGGGGCGGTGACCCCGGAATCGGCCACCAGGACCAATGCCGTATCATGCTCGGAATAAATGTGGAAAAAAACCCGGTCGGCGTTGAGTTCCTCAACCCCCAGCCCAACAACCTTATTAAATATGCCGTAACTGGAATCGGTGGCGGCAAAATCCTCCATGACCCGATTCAGGGTGTTGACCTCTTCCACCTTTTTAATGAGATCTTTGTTGAGTTTCTGGAGCCGCATTCGCCGTTCCACCTCTTCCTTGAGGATGAGGTTTTCCACAAACAGGGCCCGCTCCCTCAAAATCCGCATGAGGGTCAGCTCCATCTGCTCCAGGTTGACGGGCTTGATCAGATAATCCACCACCCCGTTTTTCAGGGTCTGTATGGAATTGTCCAGGGAGGGATACCCGGTCATGACAACCACGGGCAGCGTGTTGTCCATGGTACGGATCTTTTCGGCCAGCTCCAAACCATCCATGACCGGCATGTTGATATCCGTAAAGATACAGTCAATTTTCACGCGTCGGATGATATCCAGGGCTTCAACGCCGTTTCCGGCGGTATGGACCTCAAACCCCTTCCTTTGAAAATACCCCTCGGTAACATCCAGAATACCTTCTTCATCATCTACAACCAGGATCCTAATCGTGTCATTTCTCATCGTATTCGTCTATCAACCTGTTTTTGCGTAAAAATTACACCGTAAAGCAATGTATATAAAAATATTTATTTTATCAACAATAATCAAAAATGCAGATACAACCCGGTTTTTAGAGAATATGGTTCGAATTTATAAAAATAAAACAAACCATTATTCTTGACTTGGACCATTACAATGAATATTATCCAACAATAACTTATTTTACCATTAACCAAGTGAAAGAAGACGTATTATGGACAATACAGACTTGCAGATCCTGCGAATTCTCCAGAAAAAAGCCCGGATTCCCAATGTGGAAGTTGCACGAACCATTGGAATGGCGCCGTCGGCGGTTTTGGAACGGATCAAAAAACTGGAAGCCAAGGGCATCATCGAAGGCTATGAGGTTCGTCTGAATCCGGACATGTTCCGGTGCACCATGATCGCCTTTGTCCACATGCGGGTAAAGGAACCATCTCAATTCCCCGAAGCGGGCCAAGCCGTTGCCGCCATTGACCAGGTCCAGGAAGTACACCATCTGGCAGGAGAGGATTGTCTCATGGCAAAACTGCGGGTGGCAGATAATAAAGAGCTTGAATCCATCTTAACAAATCAAATCGGGAAAATCGAATCCATAATTGAGACCCGGACCCAGATCACCCTCTCCTCTTACAAGGAAAGCGCCAAGATCATGATCCCGGAAACCGCCTGACTCCGCTCCCCACAACACCCTAAATAAATAAGGAAGACTGACCATGCCCATGTCAGCAGCGTTTAAACAAAGACTGGCACCCGTACTCCCTGAAATTGTTGCCGAATTCGGCACCCCCTTCCACATCTATGATGAAGCGGGGATCCTTGACACCTGCGACCGCCTGAACACAGCCTTTGAAAAGATCAAGGGGTTTAAGGAATTCTTTGCCGTTAAGGCCCTTCCCAACCCCACCATCCTAAGCCTGCTGAAATCCAAGGGGTTTGGTTTCGATTGCAGCTCGGTTCCCGAGGTGGAGCTCTCCCGCCGGGTGGGCAGCAAAGAAGGGGACATCATGTTCACCTCCAACAACACCAGTGTGGCCCAGTTCGAATTTGCCCAGGACCAGGATGACGCCATCCTCAATCTGGATGACATTTCCCTGATCTCCAAACTGCCCCAAACCCCGGAACTCATCTGCTTCAGATACAACCCCGGGGCCCAGCGCCAGGGAAACACCATCATCGGCAATCCCACCGAAGCCAAATACGGGGTTTCATATGAACAGGTGGAATCCGCATACAAACAATGCATGGAGCTGGGCATCAAACGCTTCGGCATCCACACCATGCTGGCGTCCAATGAGTTGGATTACACCTATATGGTGGAAACCGCGGACATGCTTCTTAAGCTCATTGCCCAATTGAACAAAAGTTTGGGAATCACCTTTGAATTCATCAATATCGGCGGCGGCCTTGGCATTCCCTATACCCCAGACGCCCAGGCATTTAACCTGGAAGCCATGGCAGAAGGCATCACCACCCTCTTCCAGGACTTTGAAGCCGCCAACGGCTGGGTTCCCAAATTATTCATGGAAAGCGGACGCTTCATCACCGGCCCCCACGGTACCCTGGTGACCACGGTGATCAACCACAAGGAAATCTACCGGGATTACGTGGGGGTGGATGCCTCCATGTCGGCCCTGATGCGACCGGGCATGTACGGTGCCTACCACCATGTCCACATCCATGGAAAAGAGGATGCCCCCCACGACCGGAAAGTTGACGTGGTGGGAGCCCTGTGCGAGAATAACGATAAATTCGCCGTCCAGCGGGATCTTCCCGAAACCCGGGAAGGCGATATCCTTCTCATCCACGACACCGGCGCCCACGGCCATGCCATGGGATTCAACTACAACGGCCACATGCGTCCCCAGGAACTCCTCCTCAAGGCCGACGGTAGCGTGGAACGTATCCGCCGGGCGGAAACCATGGCAGATTATTTCGCCACCCTGGACTTTACGCCCAAAACCCTGCCTCCGGCCTGATCCAGGTCCGATGCCGGGTTGAGAAAACCAAGGGCAGCCCCACGGGGCTGCCCCCAAGGAGCACACCATGAAACACTCCATGGTCATTGTTACCTGCCCCGGCCAAGCATCGGCCCAGAAAATCGCCCGGGAACTCATCCGGGAGCAATTGGCCGCCTGCGTCCAATTGACCCCGGTCACCAGCGTCTACACCTGGGAGGGCCGGGTGGAGGAAGAAAGGGAAATCCGCCTCACCATCAAAACCCGCACCGCCCTTTATAAAGAGGTGGAGAACCACATCCGTCGAAACCACGAATACCAAGTTCCCCAAATCCTTCGCATCCCCATTGAAACCGGACTCCCCGACTACCTGAACTGGATCGAACAAAACACCCGGGAACCCTTCCACCTTTAAACAAAAACAGGGACACACCATTGGGTGCCCCCCTGTTTATCCAGTCCGGGCGAAATTCGCCCCAAAAATAAAATCCAAAGCAACGCCGTGGATTCTCCCCAAAAGGGCCAATCCATGCTGTCAGGCCATGGGAAGACACCAGGCCCCGTGGCAAAAAATGTCCGGGATCATGCGCCCAATTTTAATGCGGTTTCCGCCACCCGTCTGCCCAACTTTTCCCCATTTTCCAGGGTCCGTTGGTCGGGCAAACCGGCACAGGCGGTTCCGTAGTGGCCCGAAGCGGCCATGGGGTCCCCCACGATGACCATGCCGTAGATGAGCAGGGCCTGGATGATGGACATGAGGGTGGTTTCCTTCCCCCCGGTGGGATCGGCACTGGTGGCAAAGGCCGCCCCCACCTTTCCTTCCATTTTCCTCCGGGTGCTCACAAAGGTGTCAAACACCGACTTGAGCTGGGCCGACATGGTGCCAAAATAAACCGGGGATCCTGCAATCACCCCCCCGGCTTCCAAAAACTCTTCCTTGGTAACCCCCTCGGTATCCCTCAGAATGCCTTCAACACCATCAACGCTGTTGACCCCGGCCAAAACGGCCTGGGCCAATTTCTTTGTATTTCCACCCTTGGAAAAATAGAGCACCAGAACTTTCATAATACCTCCTGTAAACCCATTATCAGATCCATTTTAAATAACACCACATCCCCCGGGCCACAAGGGCTTTGGGATATGCCCATCCCATCCGTCCCCCCCGGCTTGCCTCATCCCCCCGGGATCATATATAATAGCCCCCAGTATTGGAACAACCACCAACCCCCGTAAGCCCGAAGAAATACCCATGAACAAAAATCCCATGCCCATTACACGCTCCCGGGTGGGAGAGATGATTCATCGGCATCTGGGAGACCGGGACAGCATCAATTGCTGGATCGGCTCCAATGCCGCACCCCCAACGGCCACCATCCAGGCCCTCACCGATGCCATCAAGGACGACAACCTAAGTCTGCCCTTCATGCGCATGCTCCACATCCTCCTCCACGGCCCCATCCCCTATGTGGAAGAAGGACTCCAGGACCGGGTGAAAGCCTATTCCATTTTTTCCGGCGGAGAAGTCCGGCAGGCCGCAGACGACGGTCGGGCCTTTTACCTGCCCTGCACCCTGGGAACCATTGACCGCCTGATTTCCAAGGGATGCGGCTATGCCATCGACCTGGTCATTATCAAGGTTTCCCAGAATCCCCACACCGGAGAATACAGCCTGGGACTTTCCGTGGATGCGGTCCACGCCTCCCTGGATTCCGCCGCATTGGTCATTGCCGAACTGGATCCGGACATGCCCTTCACCCAGGGCCAGAGCGTCATCCCCGCCTCTGACATCGACTACATCATCACCAAGGACGTCAAATCGGTATACAGTTTTGACGCCCCGGATTTTGAAAACCTTCCCGATGAAGAACGCCGCATTGGCGAGCTCATCACCGAACACTTTGTCCAGGACGGTATGACCCTCCAGGTGGGCATCGGCAAGATTCCCGATGCCGTGGTGGGCATCATTGCCCAATCCGGCTACAAGGCTCTGGGCGCACAGACCGAACTCTACGGAGAAGGCCTCATGTATCTCCAGAAAAAGGGGATCATCACCAACAAAAACAAAAAAATCAATACCGGCTACTCCACCACCAGCCTGGTCATGGGTTCCCGGGAGCTTTACGACTACGTCCACATGCGCTCCCAGGTCCAGATGCGGCCCTGCATGTACACCAATTCCGCCCAAACGGTCCAGGATTGTGCCCCCTTCCTTTCCGTGAATACGGCCATGGGTGTGGACCTCACCGGCAATGTCTGGGCCGACTTTGTCAATCCCCTGCGCTACTACGGCGGCGTGGGGGGACAACCCGATTTCATCCGGGCCCTTAACCACAGAAAATACGGGGTTCCCATCATTGCCATGAAGTCCAAAGCCCCCAAGGGGGAATCCAAGATCGTGGCCGCCTGCCCCTCGGGCATCACCCTCACGGCCTCGGCCTACGACGGGGTGGTCATTGTCACGGAATACGGCATTGCCGACCTGCGCAACCTCACCATGGGGTACAAGGCACTGGCCATTGCCAGCATTGCCCACCCCGACTTTAGGGAAACCTTGCTCAAATCCATCTGGGACGATCCCCGCATGACCAAGCCCAAGGGATTTTCCCTGGACAAGGTCCCCCCGGGGGTGACCCTCTACCAGGGCAAGGTTTCCCTGTAAGCCGATGCACTGATATTTCAGGGCCTTCTG
>JAKSBM010000692.1 GCA_022361135.1 Desulfobacterales bacterium
GGGCATCGACGTGGGCGACATCGCCGAAAAGGCCGAACTTCTGGGTCTGGGCCAGGGGCTGATTTATTCCATCCAGCAGACCGACATCCCCATGATGCTGGTAACCCTGAGAAAGGGCACCGCCGCTGCCCATTACGTCATGGGCGGCCCCACGGCCAACCGTCACAATGCCTTTACCCTGGGCCTGGCCACCACGGAAATTTACGTCATGCACGGAGAAACCGCAGCAGCAGCTTCCTATTCCCGCCGCCTGGTTAAAGAAAAGGATGCCGGACGTCCCCTGGAACCCATCATTGATAAGATGAATCAGATGGCCCAGGAGTACCATGACAATTCCCGTCCCGGCTATTGTGCCAAACAGGGCATGGTGGACGAGATTGTCAAAATGAAGGATCTGAGATCCTATCTCAAGGCCTTCTCCGGTGCGGTTTACCAGAATCCCAAGTCCATCTGTCCCCAGCACCATATGATTACACCGAGAATCATTCGGGGCTAGAAAATAGTAAAGAATAGTGGACTTTTAATCCCGGATCGGGCTATGATGCAAAACTCCCCGATTCGGGATTACCTGTAATTATAACGATAACGGAGATGTGCAACAAAAAGACTGAATTGAAAATATAAGCGAAGAGGAGGCAGCATGGCAGCATCTGATTTCCTAGTCATTGAAAGAGATGAGCAGGTCGCTAAAATCACATTGAATCGACCCAAACATAATGTGCTCAATATCCCCATGATGAACGATTTGAATGAAGCGCTTGCCGACATTGCTGCAGATGACGGCCTCAAATGCCTGGTGATCACCGGCGCGGGTAAAAGTTTTTGCGCCGGCGTGGAAGTATCCGATCACAAACCGGAACAGGTGGACGAAATGGTGGCGGTCTTTAATCGGATTTTCGAACTCATCAACGAGATCGACATTCCGGTCATTGCCGCAGTCAACGGAGCCTGTCTGGGAGGGGGAATGGAAGTGGCCATTGCCTGTGACATCATCATTGCCTCAAAGAACGCCATCTTCGGCCAGCCGGAAATCAAGCTGGGCTTTTTCCCGCCCTATGCCGCCCTCCGCCTGCCCGAACTGGTGGGACCTGCCAAAGCCATTGAAATCGTGACCACGGGTCGGAATTACTCGGCCAAGGAAGCCCGGAAACTGGGCTTTGTCAGCCAGGTGGAAGATCCGGAAGATTTCGATGCTGCCGTGGCCCGGTATATAAAGGAAATTACCATGGCCAGTCCCCTGATTCTTCGTTTGAATAAACGCGCCGTGAAGCGACACATCGGCACCAGTTTTTTCCAGGGTGTGGATCTGGTCTCCAACTATTTCCTCAAGACCCTTATGAAAACCGAGGATACCCTCGAAGGAATCGCCAGTTTTGAGGAAAAAAGGCGGCCTGCCTGGAAGAATAAATAGGTTTAACAGACCTATACACCAGATCACTCCACCGTGCGGCAAGGGTTGATCAGCCCCTTGTCGCACTCCCCCCCTTCCCTTCTTCTTTTTCCTTTGAATCCGGATTTATCACCACCACCCAAACAGCAGCACATAATTTTAATGTTTACCTGCCCCGTAATCCCAAAGCACATACTGCCAATGGGTTGAAAACCATTTTGAAGAATCGGAAGACGTTCGGGCGTGGTGTCTGCACCCCACCGCCAACCTCCGTTCATGCATCGACACCCGTGCTGGGTGCCGCATTCCAGCCCTTGGTCATCTGTTGGCCATACCTTGCTTGGTAAAAGGCAACTTCCTATCCTGCCATTGCCACCATCATGGACGCCATTGGGCCATGGGCCGGGATATTTGGAGACGCCTATGGACTCTACTCCCCGGGTAACGGCAACCAGGATCCCGACGCCTTCACCCCCATGCCCCAGGTATATGGGGATGACGCCTTTAATCCTCCCGTGGTCTTTGGCTCCCATAAAACGGCCCTGCTTTATTTGTTGCGAATGAACACTGTACACACAATTCTCCATTTTTCCATAATCGCCTTGGATCATCATACGCCCCAAAAAGGCGGCGGTACCTGCGGAAGAGAGCTTTCTCCCTAATATCATTCAATATTTTTTAATATTTTGTTGATTTTTTTACATAAAAAACCGTATAGTCCCTTAGTACCAACTCCATAGTGATGGTCCAATTTTCGCCAGGGATGTTTCGCATCCCATTGGACATTTTTACTATTGAAAAGATAAAGGAGTAACACATATGAAATCGACAGGAACACACAAAGGTTATCCCATGATTGCCTTTGTACTGGCCTTGTTATGGATTTGTATCGGCAGTGCCCAGGCAACTTCCATTACCGCACTTGAACCCATTAATTCAAACGGCAGCGACGACACCATCCCCAACGCCCAGGCCATTGGCACCCTGGGCATTGGGGGAGAGTTTACCATTACCGGTCGGATTGCAGGGCTGGCAGACAATTCGTTAGTCGACATAGACACTTATTCATTCACCGTTACCACCCCCTTACAGGTCTCTGCCACCATCACGTCCGTCGGCGGCTTTGAACCCATCCTTTCCCTATCGCTTAGCGAGATGGGACTTGATACCAGTTATTACCCGGATACACTTGTCGGCCCACTTCATGCGGAGGCCGGAACCTATTACCTGACAGTTTCTTTAAGCAGTATCATTGTCGGGAATACCTATCCCGACAGCTATGGAGATTATTCCGTGAGGCTCACAGGAAATAATCCGGTTCCCGAACCTGCAACCATGGCCTTTCTGGGCATGGGGCTTATCGGCTTGGCAGGTCTGTCCCGGAAGCGGCTGTCTTAACCTCCATCCATTATTTACCGAACAACAACCGTCAAAACCCCACTCCATTTTGCGTGGTTTTTCTGATCTATATTTCCCCTGTTTTGTTGTGAGGTTTCTTTTGTGAAATCAGGCCATGGGCCCTTCCCACGCATGGGAAAGGCATAATAGAAAATGACAAGCCTTTAAGGGAACGGAACCGATTTTTCGTCGGTGCGCACAATGGCATGCCGCGGGTGTTGGGGTGAGATGGCTTGGCCGACTGACCTGCCCCAACCGGTATGGCCCGGTAGAATATGGATTATGGCAACATGATAGGCTGGGGAGAGGCGTAGGCGCCGGGGCAAAACCCGTGGTGGCCCGGTGCAACCTCTCCCGCGGCCCGGCAAGGCTTGCCTTGCAACGGCCTTGAAGTCCCCACCCCGAACCGGGTTCAGACTCAATGATTTAATAATCCGCTTTATTCTAATTTGGATGGTGTTTAAAAAAAGAGAGGGACTTCAACTGATGTGA
>JAKSBM010000209.1 GCA_022361135.1 Desulfobacterales bacterium
ATCGAAACTTGATTTCGTCGGCAGGCATTTTCGAAGCATCTGGCCAGCCATGGGCGGTCTTCTCCGGTAACGGTACAGCATTGCCGTCACCCCGTGATGTCGGCTTGTTCGGATACGGAGTTTGATTCTCCAAACCCCTCGGTATCTTCGCCGCATCGCTTCTAAACCGTTTCACTTCCATGAACCCTGGCAGCAAAGAATACACCCGGATCGCATGTTCAGCATGTTCCTCTTAAAATTTATTTTGACTTCAATTTATCAATAAAATACGGCATACTGATCTTTACCTCTTTCTTGAATTCATATTTCATGCAGAAATCAAGATAATACTGCAGCCATTTAATGAAATAAGAATGCTTTTTCCTGTTGATTCAATAAAGCCTGGTAGCTTTCCGGTAATTGGGGGACGATTTGAAGCATTTAAATCCATCCCATTTCTGCATAGCCACCCGATTTAATGATTGAACTATTAAGAACCACCGTAAAAATATACTTATCAATCAATAACTATCCTGGTACGGGTTGAATGCTATCTTTTATTCGGAGTTATCCAGAAAAAACTGTGAATTGATTGTTATGGTTATACAACGGTCATCTCAAATTTAACCCATTAGAATATTAATTATGAATTGGCATACCCCAATAGATTTATACAGTGAGAGAGTTGGATTAGGATTCTGGGCAGAGCCATTGAATGCATGGTCTAATATATCTTTTATATTTGCAGCCTTATATGGACTGTATGTTATTTACAGGCTAAATAAGTTCAACTTCACTAACGTACTGCTTTGTATTTCTGCTGCCGGCATAGGAGTTGGATCTTTTTTATTTCATACGTTTGCAAATTTGTGGTCATCATTTGCTGATGTTTTACCAATCTGGATTTTTGTTATCCTTTCAATAACAACTTGTATTAGCAGATTAAGTAAAAGACCAAGAATTATTGTACTTTTAATAAATTCAGTGGTATCTGCAACAATTATTTTCTCCATAATATTATCTGAGAGTGCAACACAAACAACCCCACCTGACAATATATTCAATGGCTCTCTTCAGTACATCCCTGCCCTGGTTGCCCTTTGGTTCTTTGCCGCAAGCTCGAAGAAAAAAAGACTTGATATCTACCCACTGATTTTATGCGGAGCAATTTTTTTCTCTATATCCTTGGTTTCTCGCACAGTCGACATACATTTGTGTTCAGTTTTCCCATTGGGCACACACTTCCTGTGGCATGTACTTAACGGGCTAATGGTCGGCTGTATTTTGCTTGCTATCATCAGGCTACCAGCCAGTCAACATCAATAACATAACAAGTGCGTCCAGAACGAGGGCCATCCCACCATGGCTATCCGCTGAAATCGGGCTTTCGTTTTTCCATAAACGCCGTCACAGCTTCGAACAAATCATCCGACGGAATGATGTTGGTACTCATGGAGGCCACGTATTTCAAACCGTCGTCAATGGATTTACCGATGCCGTAGTTGAGGACGTCCTTGGAGGCCTGGACCCCCAGGGGGGAGCAATCGGAGATTTCCTGTGCCATGGCTTCTGCGGCAACCATGAGGGCGTCCCGGC
>JAKSBM010000431.1 GCA_022361135.1 Desulfobacterales bacterium
CCCGGGACGCCATCGTTAATCCAAAACCCGGGGATTCACAATGAAGGGCATTTTCCCGGTGCGGTAAAAGGAGACAATATTCTCCGCCGCCCGCAGGGACATGCCGTCCCGGGAATCGTGGGTGGCGGAGCCGATGTGGGGCAGGACCGACACCCGCTCCATGGAGAAGAGGGGGTTGTCCGGGGCCATGGGTTCGGGATCGGTGACGTCCAGGCCCGCCCCCCAGATGGTGCCGGACTCCAGGGCGGCAATGAGGTCGGCCTCGTTGTGCACCGGTCCCCGGGCCGTGTTGATGAAAATGGCGGAATCCTTCATCTGTTGGAAGGCCTCGGCATTGAATATGCCCCGGGTTTCCCGGCTCAAAACGCAATGGGCGGACACCACATCACTGTCGGCCAGCAATGCGTCAAAGGAGACCCGCCGGGCTCCCAACTCGGCCTCCATTTCCGGCTTGGGACTGGGGCTGGTATAAAGAATATCCATGCCATAGGCCCCCCGGCAGAGCTGGGCCATGCGGTGGCCGATACGGCCCATGCCGAAGATCCCCAGGGTTTTGCCGGACAATTCCATGCCCAGGTGACGGGTGGGCTGGAAACATCCCCATTCCCCCTTTTCAATGCCCTTGTGGAGGAAAAACATCTTCCGGGCCGTGGCAATCATGAGGCCAAAGGCAATGTCGGCCGTGGCATGGGTCATGACTTCGGGGGTGTAGCCCACGGGGATGCCCTGGGCCGTGGCCGCGGCCACATCGATATTGTCATAGCCCACGGCAAATTGGGAAACCATGTCCAGGTGGGAACATGCGGCAAAAAAACCGGCATCCAGGGTTTCGGTGAGGGTGCACATGAGGGCGTCATGGCCCTGGGCCGCAGCAATGAGTTCATCCGGGGACATGGGATCATCTTCCCGGGGAAGGGTGAGGTCAAAGCCGGCTTCCCGGAGGCGGTTCAGCCCCTTTTCAGGAAAGGCACGGGTCACGAGGATTTTTTTGGCAATGGTCATGGTTCGGTCCTAGTTGAAATTAAAATCGACGGATGAGAATCACCCCGGCCACGATGAGGGCAATGCCCAGGATCCGCACCCAGGAGATGGAATGGATGGGAACCCCCAAAAGGCCGAAGTGGTCCATGGCCACGGCCATGACCAATTGGCCGGCCACCACCAGGCCAAAGGTGAGGGCCGCCCCCAGCCGGGGGGTGAGAAAAAGGGTGGCCGTGACATAGAACACCCCCAGAATCCCTGCCCCCCAATAGGGCCAGGCCAGGGAACTGCCGCCGGAAAACCGGGAGAAATCCAGCCCCCGGGCCAGGCAGAGGATCAACAGCCCCAGGGTCCCCACAAAAAAGGAAATCAGGGCGGCAAGGAGGGGGTCCTTGAAGAAGCTGCCCACCCGGGCATTCATTCCGGCCTGGATGGGGGCCAGCATGCCTGCGGCCAGGGCCGCCGTAAGGAATAAAAGTTTCATGGTGTTCCAATCCAATGGACAAGGGTTAATGTCCTACCATAACCGCCCCCCGGGTCTTGTTCAAGCCCCGGCCGGGGGGAGGAAAGGACACGGTCCCGGGCCAAGGCCCTTGATTCCCCGGGAAAACCCTCTATATTAAGCCCATGAAAAACATTGGAAAAATCATCATCGACCAGGGAGACGGCTGGCTGGCCGTGGACAAGCCCGCCGGCCTTTCCGTCCACAATGCCCCGGGCAAAGACCTGGTCTCCCACCTGGAAAAGGAAGTGGGCGGCCGGGTCCATCCGGTGCATCGCCTGGATAAGGAGACCTCGGGAATCATCCTTTTGGCCACCGGAGCCGACACCCTGAAAACCCTGTCCGCGGCATTTCGCCAGGACCGGGTGAAAAAGAAATACCTGGCCCTGGTCCACGGGGAATTCCAGGAGGATGAAGGACGGTGGACCTTTCCCCTGGCCAAGGCCGCCGGGGGGCGAAACAACCCCGCAGGCAAAGGGAAAAAGCTCCCCTCCCAAACCCGGTACCGGGTCCTGGAACGCAGTGCCCACTACACCCTCCTGGACATCGACCTGGACACGGGCAGAACCCACCAGATCCGACGCCACGCCAAGCTGGCCGGGCACCCCGTCACCGGTGATGTCCGCTATGGATCCAAGCGGGCCATTGCCTTCCTCCGGGAACAGCGGAACTACCTGCGCATGGGGCTCCACGCCGCCGCTCTTTTCCTCGTGCCCCCGCCGGCGTCCCCCCTCGCCGGCCCCCTGGAGTTCACCGCCCCGGAACTGCCCGGACAAATGGCCCGACTTCTCAGGGAAGATCAGGCTTGACAAGCCCTGGGCTTTGCTTTACGGTTCTGTTCCTTACATAGCTGTAAGGCATTACACTTTTCCCGGCCAATGGGCAGGGAAAGGGGATGGGAATTCAAGATTTTTATGGACTGAAATATCCTGTCCCCTGGGAGGCTTTCACGGAGAAAAAGATTTTCCCCGGCCAATGGGCGCCTCCGGCACAGAACTTGATATTCAGGTTCATGTCCCCAGAGCGGGACATAAAACAGTTTGTACATGCGGAGAGTGGATCGGATGGGATCACACGGACTCTAAATCCGTGCAGCCGGGTGCA
>JAKSBM010001015.1 GCA_022361135.1 Desulfobacterales bacterium
ATGCCGGTGATATCCCCTTTTCCGGATTGGTGGGGGAATACACCCTGTCGGCGGAACTGGATCGCATGAATCTGGCCGCCGGTGAATCCGCCACCCTGACCTGCACCCTCATGGGCCGGGGAAACCTCATGGACGCCGTGCTGCCCCAACCCGAACTGGCCCCGGGGCTGTTCAAGGTCTATGAAGACAGCCCCACCGAGGAATTCCAGGTGGGGGACCAGGGGATCCTGGGGAAAAAGGTCTTTAAACGGGCATTGGTCCCCCTCAAGGCCGGCACCCTCCAGTTGCCCCCCCTGAAATTGGTTTATTTCAACACCCGGACCCGGAGCTACGACACACTGGTCACCGATCTTTTTTCCCTGGAAGTTACTCCTTCGGGTGACGTCCTTGCCCAGGCCGTGGATACCCCACAGGCCTCGCCCGAAGCCGGGAAACAGGCCGTGGAATTGGTGAATCAGGATATCCTGGACATCCGCCCCGGCCTGTCTGCACTCGCCTCCCAGGGCCCCATGGGCTTGCCCCTTTTCCTGGGGCTGTTGGTCCTGCCGGTGATGGGTTACACGGGCGCCGCCCTCTGGGTTTCCCGGCGGGGTCGCCGCAGGGATTCCCTGTCCCGCCGGATGGCCCACAAGGCCAAGGATCACTTAAACCAGGTCGGAAAACTGATCCGCTCCCAGGGGGATGAAACCATCCTTCTCCAGCACCTCCGGGCCGGTATCATCGCCAGCCTGTGCTGCCGGGTGGATCGCCGTGCCGAAAGTCTGACCCGGGAAGAGGTTCGGGAGATCCTGGAGTCCACCCATGGGGAGCCTGGCCAGACCCGGGCCGTGTTGGACGCCCTAGAGAACATTGACAATGCGCGATTTGGCCGGGGGAACCTTCCGCCGGACCAGGTCCGGGGACACATGGAGGTTCTCAAGGGGTTGATCCGCACCGGCCTGATTCTCCTGGTTTGTATATTTGCCCTGGGAGGCAAACCCGACATATCCCAGGCCGGGGATGCCGGTCCCAGTCGGAATTTCATCCAGGCCGTGGACCTCTACCGCACCGGGGAGTATGTCCGGGCTGCCCAGGGATTTGAAGCCCTGGCCCAATCCGGCATCGTCAATGCCGATCTCTTTTACAACGCCGGAAATGCCTGGCTCAAGGCCGGGGATCTGGGGCGGGCCATCCTCTGGTACGAGCGGGCCCTGGAAATTTCCCCCCGGGACCCGGATCTGCTTTTCAACCTGGACCATGCCCGCAGCCGGATCACGGACAAAGAGGAGGGCACTCCCCCATCCCTGGCCCTGGTTCTGGACAATCTGCCACCCCTGAAATATCTTCAATGGGGCAGTTTGGCCCTGGCCCTGGTCTTTTTCATCCATGCCCTGGTTCGCTGCCTCCGCCGCCGCCGCGTCTTTACCAATGCGGGCAAGGCCATTTGGATCCTGGCCCTGGCCGTTTTCATGCTCACGGCAATGGGGTATTACCGGGAATCCTTCATGGGCCGGGCTGTGATCATCCAGGAAACCGTAGCCGTGCGCTCGGGAACCGATGGGGCATCCACCCGGCTTTTCGACCTCCACGCCGGTACCCGGGTCCGGGTTCGGGATCGTCGGAACGGATATTTGAAAATTGCCTTTACCCCGGACAAGGTGGGCTGGGTGAAAATCGGGGATGCCCTTGAAATTTAACCCCGGAATACCGGGAAAGGAACCATGATATGGAAAATCAAAGACAGGTGTTGGTGCCGGTGGCCCAGGGCATCGAAGAAATGGAAGCCATTACCATCATCGACGTCCTGAGAAGGGCCGGGGCCCGGGTCACCGTGGCATCGGTGGATAGACGTCGCATCCAGGCGGCCCGGGGGATTGTTTTTGAGGCCGACTGCCTGATTTCCCAATGTCTGGACCGGGACTTTGATCTTATTGCATTGCCCGGGGGGATCCCCGGTGCTGAAAACCTGGCCGTGTCTCCGGAATTGGCCGACCTTTTGAAAAAGCAGGCCGGGCGTCAAGCCTTGTACGGA
>JAKSBM010000067.1 GCA_022361135.1 Desulfobacterales bacterium
CCCATCCCATGGAATCCGAGTATAAGGGCGGGACATTCGACTCCCTGGAAACCTATGCCGACATCGGTGGTATCACCTATGCCCGGAATCGGATGATCAAGTTGGCCAAAACCTCCAAGGGTCTTTCCATTCAACGCCAGCAAATTTTTAACCATGCCCCGGAGATCGATGTGGATGAAATGGGCGTCATTGTCATGCCCTTTGTCAACGGCTCTTCGGTCATGGCCAAGATGATTGGCGACCAATGGGAGTTCGGCTATTGCCGGAATCGCATCCAAAAGGTCCAGACCGAACCCCGCATTACCAAGGTGCCCCACGACCGTCGTTTGTTGGAATTGTCCGCATCCATCCAGCGCAGTTTGGGCTTTCTGTGTGAAATCGAATACATCATTTCCACGGAAGGGGACATCCATGTGGTCCAGGCCAAGGATATTTCCAAGATCGAAACCCTTGAACTCAAAGAGAGTGAGCGCTCCATCCTCCTGGACGGGGTGCGACGGATCCGCAAGCGTCGCAATTATCGTGAGCGGCCGGTCTATGTCATGGACAACCGCGCCTTCTATATAAATGTTATCGGGATGTGTGAGGATTTGGTCCAGGGCAGCGGAGAGGATCGCGTCTCCATTGAAGATATTGTGGACGCGGTCAAGGTCTATGAAAAAGAGTTGGAAGCATTTGCCTTACGGCACCAGCGCTTTGCCATCCTGGGCTATTCCATCCAGGATTCCAGTGAGCTTTACCAGATTGCCAACCATTATCTGGATGAATTCCCCGAGGAGCAGAAGCGGCTATCCAAAGCCCTTCACAACAACCTTTACAACATAGACATTTTCCTGGCAGAGGCCGATACCCTCATTGCCAAGCACAAGTTCCGGGTTAATCTGTGCAGCCACGATGCCTATGGAATCGATACGGTGAGAAATCCCCTTTGGTCGGCCTATTGGCTTGCCGATCGCCACGATGAGGTGGTCAAGGAATTCAAACGATTGGGATTTAAAACCGGGGATACCATCGGCATTGACATCGATGCGGACAGCCGCCCCATGATCTACCGCCATTGATGGGGGTAAACGGGCGGAATAAAAGGCTTAGCGCTTTTTGCAATTTATGGTATGGTGTGATCCGTTTGAACCGGGGTAGATAAGTTGAACATCAGTTATTTTCAGGTGCGCTAACAGGGGGAGCATTCAAGCTGTGGAGTTGTTGAATTATCATCACCTCTTTTTTTTCTGGGTGGTCATGAATACCGGTAGTATCCGTGCTGCCAGTTCTCGCCTCAACCTGGCCCAGTCCACCATCAGTTCCCAACTCAGTTCCCTGGAAAAAACCCTGGGCGGCAAATTGTTCAACCGGGTGGGCCGCAGCCTGGAGCCCACGGATATGGGGCACATGGTCTTTGGCTATGCCGATAAGATCTTCACCATCGGCCAGGAAATGGTGAATTCCGTCCACAGCCTGCCTGCCAAAGCGCCGCTCCAACTCCGGGTGGGGGTGGTGGACATGGTCCCCAAGCTGTTGACCCGGAAATTTCTCCTGCCGGCCATCAAGTTGTCCGACACCGTCCATCTCGTCTGCAATGAAGGAAAGGAAGACCATCTTTTTTCCGAATTGGCCGTCCACAATCTGGACATGGTCCTCTCGGACCGCCCCGTCCGTTCCGGCCTCAGCGTTAAAGCCTATAGCCACCTCATCCACGAATGCGGGATTTCTTTTTTCGGTACCCGGGATCTGGCACTGCCATTGAAAGAACGATTTCCCTACTCCTTGGATAAAACACCCATCCTGCTTCCCACCGGTCATTCTGCCCTTCGGGGGCGGCTGGATCGCTGGTTCGACCAGTTGGGAATCATGCCCCACATCATTGGGGAATTTGACGATTACGCCCTGCTGAAAACCTTTGGCCAGGCCGGGGACGGGGTTTTCGCCGCCCCCCAGGTCATCGAAAAAGAGGTCTGTCGTCAATACCAGGTTCAGGTCTTTGGCCGGACCCATGAAGTCTTTGAACGCTTTTACGCCGTTTCCGTGGAACGGGTGATCAAACATCCCGCCGTGGCCGCCATCTCCAAGGCCGTTTCCTGATTTTTAAATAAGCCGTTTTTTGTAGCTGGTTTCCTTTTATGGCGAGTTATGACAGGCTTATTTTGTATTTTTTTCCATTCTATTTTGGTTGAATTTTAAAAACTATGGTGCGCGATTTTTTCTAATGGTTGTAGAACATTAGCCGTTGAAAAACGCTGTGGCCCCCATTGTTTCAGACTTCTATTCGATTTATTCGAACTAAATTTATTTATGATTCGGCTTGACCGAACATAGGGGATGGGCTATATTTTTTCGCATAAAAATTGGTAAAGGTTTGAAATAGTGAATATTGACAGGAAGTTGCGATATATTTTGGTTTGAAATTGGGAATCTCAACGAGCGTTTATGCCTGATTTAAGTTCGAATATATCGAATGTTTAAAGGGAATACTCGAATATGAGACAATTAAAGCAATTAAATGACAGGATTATCAGTAGGGTTAATGCCAATTTAAACGGGCATAATTTCGACACGGAAAAATTTGTGGCCGAGGCGCTGGACTACGAAAAGATGCTGAAGTTCTATGCATTCTACGGCGTGTCCCATAAACATCCCATCTATTTTGACTTTAAAAATTCAAATCTGGCCGGCAGCTATTTCCTGGGGAAATGTACCGTCGGACGTTCTGCCATCTACAAGAGCGACATTCGGGGCGACGAACTCAAACGCCGGGGCGATAATATCGATTGCTCCAAGAATGTTCCCCTGGTGGACGATGAAATCATTGCCATCCGGGACAGTCTCCTTTACAAAACCCTGGTTCACAGCCATTCCCACAACCCGGAATCCCCGGAAGAATTCACCATTCGAAATACCGTTGCCGCCCATTATGCCAACATCCACGGCTCCACCGTGGTGGGCTGCTTCCTCGGCCCCTTTGCCACCGCCGATCTCATGAACCTCCATGCCTGTATCATAGGGGAATTTTCCTATATCCAGGCCGGCGAACTTTTCCACGCCCGCATTGAGCCGGGAACGGTCTGGGTCCGTGATAAGAATTTTGATCTCAAGTATCAGTTTAAAAAAGAAATCCTGGAGGACTACGTGGGTGTTAATGGATCCCATCAGCCCCGGGGTAAGATCTATGATTTCGTCCAGCAGCGGGAAAAGGATTACGAACGCCTCTTTGATGTGGTCAACCTGGAGCCGGTGGAAGCCCCGGACAGCTCTTCCGTGAACCGGTATGCCGTGATCAAGGGCAATACCGAAATCGGCAAGAACGTTCTGGTTTCCCAGCGGGCCTTCCTGGACAACGCCACCATGCGCGACGGCTCCAATGCCCAGGAGAACTCCTATATTATCAACTCCCACCTCCACGGCATGAATGTCACCGCCCACGGTGGAAAGATCATCCATTCCGATGTGGGACTGAAAACCTTTGTTGGTTTTAACTCCTTCCTCTGCGGCAAAGAGGATGCCCGCATTGACATTGGAAAGGGCTGCGTGGTCATGCCCCACACCATCATCGATGCCGCCGAGCCCATCTCCGTGCCCGATTACCACCTGGTATGGGGATATGTGGGATGCCAGGACGATCTGAAGACCCAGACCATTTCCTTTGAAGAATTTGAGCAGATCCGCGGTGAAGCCCGCATCGGCGATTTGAGTTTCACTGGAAACGGAGCGGCCTTCATCAATGCCAATAAAACCAGAATCAACCAGATCCTGCTGGCCAACGGCGGCTTTTTCCAGAGTGAAAAGAATAGCGGCCATGCCCAGGATGGACAGGATATTTCCTTTAATATTCTCCAGCCTTACAGCACCGGGGAAAACATGGGAATTTATCCCTCCATTCGAATTAAACCTTAGGGGGGAGGGCCGTTTGAAATGCTTAAAGTGATGAATGAAACACTGATGGTGGATTTTTACAATCGGCCCAATCGCACCGAATCCGGACGGCTTCTGGTTTATGAACTAACAGGTGATGCCTGTGTCCTGGTCAGGGATAAAAAGGTTTGGATTCCCTTTTCAAAATTGACCCGGGGATCCCGGAAGCAGGTTTTCGAATATTTGGATCGGATGAATGGAAGGGCCCGTCAGGCCAAGTCGGAATGGGCGGATCCAAAAATCGGAGTGATTGTGACCCTGATGGTGATTTGGCTCTATTTGAAATTCATGATGTGAATCAAAAACACCGCCCCGGAATCGGGGCGGTGTTTGTTTCATGGGCTTATCTCATATCCTGCAACGGAGTGGCCTTGAAAAAGACCTTGTTGTAGAGGAAGAAAAGCAGGGTGAAAATACCCACGGCGGTGTTCAAGTCCTTGAAAACCGTAACCAGGGTGGTCCCACCGATGAAGACAATCATCTCAACATTTGAAATGCGGAAGTTTTTACCGGTATCCATGTTGCGCAATTGTCTGATGTAGATAAACAGGGAGTCCTTATCAAATACATCCCAGCCGATTTTAAAGAGAACACCGGCAAATACGGATTGGGGAATGTAGTTGAGCAGATCCTGGAACAGCACCATTTCCACCAGGACGAAGACGCCCACAAAAACACCGGCATACCGTTTGGTGGCCTTTTCTTTGACAATCAGGACGGAACGGATGGTGGCCTGGGCGCCGGGGATACCACCGAAAACAGCAGCCGTGGCATTGGCCAGACCCTGGGCGGCAAGTTCTTTATTTCGTTTGGTGGATTCGTTCATCATTTTGTCCACCACCAGGGAGGTGAGCAGGGTGTCCAGGTATCCCAGAGCAGCCAGCTGCAATGCAAAGGGCAGGGCCAAAATCAGGATTTCCCAGGACCAGCTGGTGGGGAATTGTGCCGCGACAATGTTTTTAATGCTGGCAAAGGAATCGATCCGGGTGTTGAGCTGAATGGTTTCCACGGGAATTGTGAAAATTGCCACAATGGAACTCATGATCACAATGGATAAAAGGGTGGCGGAAAGCAGGTTGCCCTTGGGGATTTTGCTGGTGATCTTGGGAAGCAGGAAGATCAATGCACAGGAGACAATGGCAATGATCACATTGGTGGCCACCGGGCCGCCGTATGCTTCCTTGCCCATGATGCCCAAAAGTTTTTTGGTCTGGTCGATCCAGATGAGAATGGCAATGCCGTTCATGAAACCGGAAATGACCACATTGGGAATGATTTCAATGAATTTTCCCAATCGAAGGACCGCACCCAGGGCCAAGATGATCCCGGTGAGTATGAAGACCACGTTGATAAAGTGGACGGGATTGGCCCCTGGAATCAGGGTGAGCAGTTCATTGGCTGAAAAGGCGACAACCAAAACCGTAATGGCTGTCATGGGAGCAGTGGGGCCGGAGCATTGGACACGGGTTCCGCCGAAGAGCGAGGTGAGCAATGCAATGATGCCGGCTGAGATGATACCGGCGAAGGCGCCCCTGCCGGATAAGAGTCCAAATGCCGCACCGAGACTGATGGCGGCAAAACTAACGGTTAGGGCTGCAACAAGATTTTGAAGTATTTCATCAATATTGGTTTTTTCTGTCATTTTGTCCTCTTTAGATGGTGTTATGGCTTGTGCAATTCAATGGATGGGAGCCACGCTCCCCAGGTTCAAGTCATTACTTCCATCGGATAAGGTATCCGGCGGTGGCCGCCGCCGGATACCTTATCCAACCTTACCCTCAAGATTCACATCTCTCCTCCTTGGTTTAGATATATGTTACCTAGTCTATCCTACGTTACCATCGGAGGTAGTTATCACAGTTTTTTAGGGATTGCCAGAGAAGGCTTATTAGAGCAGCTTCAGGTTCCAGTTCCAGCTTCCTGGACGGGGTTTGAGCTGGATGCCCTTGGGAATGTTTTCCCGCATGGAAACAAAGAGTCCATATCCGGCCCGGGCCAGTTCCTCTTGGTGGGGGGACAGATCCAGAAGCCAGTTGGGGAAGGTGTAGTAGGTGTCATTGGATTTGGTAATCCATGCCACCTCTCCCCTGGGGCTTGTGAAGGGGGCTTTCAGGGAAAGATCCGGTGAAATGATCCGTGAGATTGCCAGGGGCCAGTTGGCCTTGGTCACCACGCCCAGGGGCAGGGGGGAGCGACGGGGCAGGGAGAGGAAGGTCTCCTGATCCAGTTCCGGGCTCACGATGGCTCCGGAAAAGCCTGCCTTTTTCAATTCATGGAGGGCCATGCTGTTGGTGATGTTGCAATAGGGACCGGCCCAGAGGTTCAGACGTTCCGGGTTCTTGAACAGGGCAATCTGCCAGAAGGCATTGAGCACAAAATTCTTTGCTCCCTTCTTAACCGCTGTCTGAATATATTGTTCGCACAGGGATTGATCCTTGGGGAAAATCACCGGATCCAGCCAGAGCCAGGTTCTGCTGCCGGCCTTGATGCTGTATCGCTGGGTGGAAATCCAGATACCCTTTTCCATGAATTCCGGTCTTCGACCCTTGCCCTTGCCGCCCCGTTGGTGGTGGCGGGAAACCTGCATGGCGTACGGGCCCTTTTTGGATGGTTTTTGCCGGAAGGCCGGGGGAAGGGGAGCGTTTTTCTGGGGTCCCGGACGCACCTCCACCCGGGGGAATGCCGAAAGTGCCCCATCCAGTGTTTTTAATTCCGCCTGGAGTTCGCTGCCCCGCCGGTCGATGATATGTACGGCCGTGCCCTTTTTTACCCGGAACCGGGCGGATTTGGCCAAAAAGAATTTTCCCTTTTTGGGAATGGCCCGGGTCACCTTTTGGATATCGTGGTAGCGTTCTTCTTCGTTGCCGATGCGGAGCAGGTCGCCGGGAAACAGCGCTTCCCGGGTGATGAAATAGGGTTCAGCGGGATTTTTTACCCGGCCCAGGAACATGCCCGACCCGGTTTCCGAATCATGGGCCAGGGGGTTCTGGATCCGTTGGGGCAGAAGATTGTAATGGGAAAATTCCCGACCCATGGCATATTCCAAAAACGCCAGGGCTTCTTTCTTTTTGCTGGGTTCATCCCGGAGCATTTTATAGGCCTTCACCGTGTAAAAAACATAGTGGGGGCTTTTTTTGCGGCCTTCGATTTTCCAGGTGGTCACCTGGGGGATATCCTTTAAAACCTTCACCAGAACATCGGCGGAAAAGTCCATGCATGAAAAGTGTTTTTTCTTGTCCCTTTTCTGCTGGTAGGTTCGTCGACAGGGCTGGACGCACCGTCCCCTCAGGGCGCTTTTTCCGCCAAACCAGGAACTCCAATAGCAGCGTCCGGAAACGGAATAGCACAAAGCCCCATGGATAAAGACCTCAAGACTCATGTCTTCGGGGCAATGGGCTGCCATTTCTTTGATTTCGTCCACCGTGAATTCACGGGGCAGGACGACTTGGCTGAAACCAGCTTTGCGGGCGGCGGCCATGCCGGCCGGAAAGGTGAGGTTGCCCAGGGTGGATACATGGATTTCCCGTTCAAAGCCGGCCTTGCGAGCCAGGGGAACCATTGCCGGATCCTGGACAATGAGCCCGTCGCAGTTCACATACCGGGTCAATTTGTCCAGAATGCGAAAGACCTTGTCCAGTTCGGATTCTTTTAGTATGGAATTAAAAGCCACATAGACCTTGACGTCCCGGTCATGTGCCAGCCGGGTGAGGTTGGTGAGCTCTTCAATGCTGAAATTATCCGCCTCCATGCGGGCTGAAAAAATTTTCAATCCACAATAGATGGCGTCTGCACCCGCGGCAATGGCTGCCAGAAAAGAATTTTTATTCCCTGCCGGAGCAAGGATCATTGGGGAGTTGGAATTCATCTCTACCTTATAATAATGTTAAATTGCACAATCCGTTAGTATTGCAATTTTAATGGGATTTGTCAAAATAGCTCCATTTGGATAAGGATGTGAAAAATCAAAATCTTAAAATTCAGGACATGCCATGTTTTTAAAGTTCACAGATAAGGGATTTGTCTCTCCGGTGGAGGGGGTGTCCATTCAGCCCCTGGCCCACGGGGATCAAACCCAGCTCATGCGTTTTCATTTAACCGCCGGCCACGAATTGCCACGACATGCCCACCCCAATGAGCAGACCGGATTTCTGATTTCCGGGCGCATCAGCCTGGTCGTGGGGGACGAAGAATATGAAGTGGGCCCCGGGGACAGCTGGTCCATTCCCGGGGGGGTGGAGCACATGGCCCGAATCCGTGAGGATTCCGTTGCCCTTGAGGTGTTTTGCCCGGTGCGGGAAGATTACCTGGTGGAGAATCTGGGATGAGGGCGGAACCCAATTGGAGTGACTTGCTCCTTAAGGCCGGGGACACCCTGGGGGTGGTTGCCCCTTCCGGCGCCTTTGATTCCGACCTCCTGGCAAAGGGGATCCGTACCCTGGAAACCATGGGGTTTAAGGTCAAGATCCATCCAGGGGTCCACGGCCGGAAACGATACCTGGCCGGAAGTGATGCCCAGCGGGCCCAGGGGATCAATGCCATGTTTGCCGACCCTGAAGTCAATGCCGTCATTGCCGCCCGGGGCGGTTCCGGCGGGTTGAGGATTTTGGAGTTGATTGACTGGGATCTCATGGCCGGATCCCCCAAACTCATGATTGGCTTTTCCGATGTTTCCGCCCTGCTGGCCCCCATGGTGGACCGGGGCATGGTGGGGCTCCACGGGCCAAATCTGGTCTCCATGGCCAGCCCCCATCCCAGGACCCGGGAGTGGTTTTTTAACGCCCTGACCCAGCCCCCCTCGGAATTGATTTTGCACAACGCCCAGGCCATCCAGCCGGGGCGTGCCCAGGGCAAGTTGGTGGGCGGGAATCTGGCCACCTTGAACCATCTGACCGGTACCCGGTTCCAGCCGGATTTTTCCCAGGGGATTTTACTTTTGGAGGACGTTGGGGAGCCGGCCTATAAAATCGATCGCATGCTCTCCCAGATGAAGTTGGCCCGGATGTTTGACAGGATTCAGGGGGTGTTGGTCGGCGAATTCGTCGATTGCGGAAATGGGGAATACCTCCCCGAAATATTAGGGGAAATTTTTCCTGATTTGCCCATCCTGGCCGGGTTGCCCGTCGGCCATGGGGATTTGAATGCCGCACTCCATTTGGGAACCCGGGTGACCATGGATGCCGACCGGGGACGATTGGATTGGAATATTGATTTGGGCAAGGAAACGGAGGGTGCCCGGTGAACTCTTCCCCAGTCGAAACATTGATGGTGGATGCCGTGGACCAGGGCGTCTTTCCTGCAGGGGTTCTGCTCTGCGCCCGGGGACGGGATATCCTGTTCCACAAAGCATTTGGGGCGGCCCGTCGGGATTCCATATTTGACTTGGCCTCCCTGACCAAACCCCTGGCCACCACCCTGGCCCTGGCGTTGCTTGTGGCGGAAAAGCGCCTTTCCCTGGGCCAGACCCTGGGGCAATTGCTTCCGGATTCAAGCCTGGGGGATAAGGCATCCATTACCCTGGAAATGTTATTACGCCATACTTCGGGCTTGCCGGCCCATCGGCCCTATTTTGAATCCCTTCGCCAAGATGCCTCACCCCGGTGGGCCTTGCGAAAAATGCTGGAAAACGAGCCCCTTGAAAATGAACCCGGCCGGGTTGAACTCTATAGTGATTTGGGGTTCATGTTTTTATCCTGGATCATTGAATCCGTTACGGGCGAAGGGTTGGACTCATGGGTTGCCCGTCGAGTTTACGGGCCCCTGGGAATCGGGGATCTTTTTTTTCGTCCCCTGGGAAAAATGTCCCTTGGGGAGGAGCCCCGCATGGTTAAAACCCAGGACTGCCCCTGGCGTAAAAAACTCCTTGTGGGGGAGGTTGAGGATGAAAATGCCTGGGCCGCAGGCGGGGTGGAGGGCCATGCCGGTCTCTTCGGCACTGCCCTGGCCGTCCATCGGCTCTGCCTGGAGATCATGGCTGCGGTTCAAGGACAGGCAGGGCAGGTTTTGTCGGCCCGTGTCATGGCTGATTTCGTGGAGAAAAGGGCCGGGTTCGGACGGGTCTGTGGGTTTGATACCCCATCCAAGGAAGGATCTTCGGCCGGAAGCTACTATTCATCGGCTTCTTTGGGGCATCTGGGCTTCACCGGAACCTCTTTCTGGATGGACCCCGTGAACCATAAAATAATTATACTTTTGACCAACCGGGTCCACCCGAGTCGTGATAATGTGAAAATTCGGGAATTCCGGCCGAAAATCCACGATGCGGCCCATGGATTTTTTTCTTAAAATCAGGTGTCCTTCCAGACTTTTAGTCTTGTAAAAAGCACATAAGTTTGTTAGCAAATATCTTTTAATACCAGAATCAAATTTTTGGACACACCACCTAATAATATAGATTTTCTGAAAGAGGTAAAATGAACTTTATAACTGACACTTTGCTAGGGGCTTTTTCCAACGATCTGGCCATTGATCTGGGTACGGCAAATACTCTGGTTTACGTTAAGGGAAAAGGGATTGTCCTGAGTGAGCCTTCCGTGGTTGCGGTGAGGACAGATAAGAGAAGCAAGAACAGAGTGTTGGCCGTTGGGCTGGAAGCCAAGCGGATGCTGGGTAGAACCCCGGGGAATATCGTGGCCATTCGTCCCATGCGGGATGGTGTCATTGCTGACTTTGAAGTCACCGAGGCCATGCTCAAGCATTTTATCAGAAAAGTTCATAACAATAGAAAAACCCTGGTGCGTCCCAGAATCATCATTGCCGTACCTTCGGGGATTACCCAGGTGGAAATGCGTGCGGTTCGCGAATCTGCTGAATCTGCAGGTGCCCGTGAGGTTTTCCTCATTGAAGAACCCATGGCGGCGGCCATCGGCGCCGGCCTGCCCATCACCGAGCCCACCTGTAACATGGTCGTGGACATCGGAGGTGGCACCACCGAGGTGGCGGTGATTTCCCTGGCCGGTGTGGTTTATACCCGCTCCCTGCGGGTGGCCGGTGATAAAATGGATTCTTCCATCAGCCAGCACATCAAACGGAAATACAATCTCCTCATCGGCGAAAGAACGGCGGAAATTATCAAAACAACCATCGGCAACGCCTACCCCGATCCCGACAATATCGAAACCATCGAAGTCAAAGGCCGTGACCTGGTCTCCGGGATTCCCAAAATTCTGGCCATTGATTCCGAAGAAGTCCGGGTGGCCATTTCCGAGCAGATTGAAGCCATTGTGGAAACCGTTCGCATCGCCCTGGAACAGACTCCGCCCGAGCTTTCCGCCGACATCGTGGACTCCGGCATCCGCCTCACCGGCGGCGGGGCCCTGCTGAAAAATCTGGATAAATTGTTGAAGGAAAAAACCGGCCTGCCCATCGTGGTCACGGAAGATCCCCTGTCCACAGTGGCCCTGGGTTGCGGCAAGTCCTTGGACTCCATTGAAATCCTAAAAGAAGTGGTCATTAACTGATCCAATGTTTTCACGGAAAATGTTTCTCTTTATTGGGGTGGCTTTGTTCATCGCAATCAATCTGATTGTGGTGACCATGACCTCCAGGCAGTCCCTTTCCGTGAATACTACGGAAAAGATCGCCATTACCCTGACGTCCCCTTTCCAGTATGCCGTGAACCAGACCATTGGGTTTGCCCGATCCATTTGGGATACCTATTTTTTCTCGGTCCTGGCCGTGCAGGAAAATGCCGTGCTTAGACGCGAGCTGGCAGAGGCCCGGGATATCCGGAACCGATATGCGGAATTGGTTCAGGAAAATATGCGACTTAAGAAATTCGTAGAATTCACTTCCACGGTGCCGGATACCTATGTGGCGGCCCAGGTCATTGCCCGGGACCCGTCCCCCTGGTTTAAAACCATCATGATCGACAAGGGGGCTTCCCAGGGGATCCAGAAGGGATCCCCGGTTATCGTTTCCGAGGGGATTGTGGGGCAGATCATCAAGGTGTCGGACAATTTCTCCCGGGTTCTGCTCATCACGGACCGGAATTCGGCCGTGGATGCACTGGTCCAGGACAGCCGGGTCCGGGGCATGGTCAAGGGCAGCAATGAAAAGACCTGCACCTTTGTCTACGCCCTTCGCAAGGATGATATACAGGCCGGGGAAATGATTGTTTCTTCGGGGTTGGACCAGGTTTTTCCCAAGGGATTGAAAATCGGCCGTATCCTGGATGTGAAAAAGGATCATTCCCAGCTGTTTCAGGATATCATCATTGAAACCAGCGTGGATTTCGACAAGCTGGAAGAAGTTCTGGTTTATAAAAAATGAATGTTTCTTTCTATGGTGTGACCACCCTGTTGCTGATTATTCTGCAAACAGTCGTCCTGCCGCTTTTCCAGGGACCCCGGGGGGGCTGTTTTGACCTGATGTTGATTCTGGTTCTTCATCTGAGTCTGGCCTATACCCACTATATGACCGTGGTGGGACTTCTGGCCATGGGTCTTCTCATGGACAGTATTTCAGGGGCGCCCTATTTCATTTACACCTTTTCCTACCTCTGGGTGTACTTCATTGTTAAATTGTTCCGACAGCTGGTGTTTCAGAAAAGTGTGGTGTTTGTTTTTGTCGTGGGCATGATTTCAGTGGTGATCCAGGAAGGACTCATGCTCTTCAGCGTGGTGATCAATTCCGGCCCCGGTGCGGTTTCCTGGCAGATGGGGATGGGGGTGCTGGTGCGACAGGTGGTGTTTGGCGCCCTGGTGATCCCCCCGGGCGTGTGGTGTGTGAACCAGGCCCATGCCATGTGGCATGCCTGGATCAAGCAGTTTAAGAAGCAGATGGCGAAAAGGCTGGGATAATATGGCCGGTATCAATAAAAATCCGGATCGGGATTGGATCAAGCAACGGCTCATGGCCGCCAGCTTTTGCCTTTTGGCTGTTTTTGCCATGCTTTTTCTCCGCATGGTTTATCTTCAACTCATCAAGGGCGAAGAGTATCGTCGCCTGTCCGAAAGCAATTGTGTCCGCCTTAAAAGCATCAAGTCCTCCCGCGGCTTGATCTACGATCGCAATAAAAATTTATTGGTGGATAACCGGCCTTCCTTTGATTTGAAAATAGTCCGGGAGGATACAAAGGATATCCAGGGGACATTGTCCCACTTGGCCGACTTGATCAAGGTGCCCGTGGAGGAGCTCCGGGAGAGCCTGAAAAAGGCGGGTCGGGTGGCCGTTTATAAACCCATTGTGCTCAAGCGGAATATCACCCGGGACCAGGTGGCCGTGGTGGAATCCCACAAATTCGATCTGCCCGGCATTGTCATCGACATTGAGCCCACCCGCCATTATATCTATCCGGGAACCGCCTCCCATCTTTTGGGGTACCTGGGGCAGATCAACCGCAATGAATTGGCTTCGGGGAAATACCCCAATGTGAAAACAGGGGATTCCATTGGTCGCTATGGGGTGGAAAAGAGTTTTGAAACCTTTCTCCAGGGCAAGCGGGGAGGGCGGCAGGTGGAAGTGGATGTCAGCGGTCGGGTCATCAAGGCCTTGAAAACCGTTCCTCCCATATCCGGGAACGATGTCCATCTTACCCTGGATCTTGAACTCCAGAGGACCGCAGAGGAGCTGTTGGGAGAGCAGGATGGGGCCGTTGTGGCCATGGATCCCTCCAATGGGGATGTCCTGGTCATGGCCAGTGCCCCGGGGTTTGACCAGAATGATTTCATCGGCGGGATCTCCAGTAAAAAGTGGCGGGCCCTCATGGATGATCCCGGGCGCCCCATGATCAACAAGGCCATCCAGGCCGAGTATCCACCCGCATCCACCTATAAGACCGTGGTGGCCTTTGCGGCTTTGGAAGAAAAGCTCATTGACCGGAATACCACCTCCTATTGCACCGGATATTATAAGTTCGGGAACCGCAGGTACCAATGCTGGCGCCGGGCCGGTCATGGGGAGGTCAATGTCATGGACGCCCTGGAAGAATCCTGTGATGTTTTTTTCTACCAGGTCGGGGAAAAGATCGGGGTGGATACCCTGGCGGAATATGCCCGGGGGTGCGGCCTGGGGCGTTCCACAGGCATTGCCCTGGCCCACGAACGGCGGGGGCTCATCCCCACGGCGGCATGGAAGAAAAAACGGTTCAAGGAATCCTGGCAGGCCGGGGAAACCCTTTCCATCAGTATCGGCCAGGGATTTAACCTGGTAACCCCCCTTCAAATGGCCGTGTTTACGGCGGCTGTGGCCAACGGGGGGACCCTTTACCGTCCCCGTGTGGTCAAGAGTGTCCAGAGCGACGACGGCACCATTATCAAAAAAAATGAGCCCGAGATCCTGGGGGGACTGCCCGCAGGTAAGGAGACCCTGGCCCTGGTGAAAAAGGGGCTGTTCAAGGTGGTGCAAGGGCAAAATGGTACGGCCAAGCGAATCAAGATTAAGGGCATTGATATCGGTGGTAAAACAGGTACGGCCCAGGTCTTCTCCCGGAAAAAGGGGGAAAAGTTTGAAAATGAAAAATTGGCCCGGAGATTCCAGGACCATGCCTGGTTTGTGGCCTATGCCCCGGCCGAGGATCCCAAGATTGCCATTGCCGTTATCATAGAGCATGGGGCCCACGGCTCCACAGCAGCAGCACCGGTTGCCGGGAAATTGATCCGTCAATACCTGAATGCCGACGGGGAAGAGGGGGCCGGGGCCGCTTCCCGGTAAGGAGACACCAATGTTTGATAGACGTTTGATAGAAAATTTTGACTGGGCTCTCCTGATGGTGATTTTTTCCATCTGCGGTGTGGGATTGTTGATTTTATACAGTGCCGTGACCGCCGGCTGGGACGGTACCGGAATCCATCCCCTGTTCAAGCGGCAGATGATCTGGATGGGATGCGGCACCATGGTGATGATGGGGGTGTTGCTTATTGATTTCAAGGATTTTGAAAAGCTCAATCTCCTCATCTATATCGGCTGTATCCTTATGTTGGCCAGTGTCTACGTTTTTGGTGAAATCGGCGGGGGGTCCCGGCGCTGGCTGGCCTTGGGATTATTCAGGGTACAGCCCTCCGAGTTGATGAAAATCGCCTTGATCATCAGCCTTTCGTCCGTATATGCCTCGTCCATTTCTCCGGAGGGGCTTTCCTTTCGCAATTTGTTGAAGCCGGCAATTATCTGCCTGATTCCCTTTGCTTTGATTGTGAATCAGCCTGATTTGGGTACGGGCCTGCTCCTGTTGCTCATTGCTGCCTGTATTACCCTCTTCGTTAAGGTGGAGAAAAAGGTGTTTTACACCCTTTCCGGCTTTGCCCTCTCCATTGTTCCCCTGGTCTGGTTTTTCGGTCTGAAGGACTATCAGAAGGCCCGGGTCATGACCTTCCTTGACCCGGATCGTGATCCTTTGGGGGCGGGCTATCACATCATCCAGTCCAAGATTGCCATTGGATCCGGGATGATCATGGGTAAGGGATATCTCCAGGGGACCCAGAATGCCCTTTCCTTTCTGCCCGAACAGCATACGGATTTCATCCTTTCCGTTTTGGCAGAAGAATGGGGGCTTGTGGGATGCGGTGCCCTGTTGATCCTATACATGATCCTTTTGTTCTGCGGTTTGAATATTTCCTACAATTGTCGAAATATGTTCGGTTCCATCCTCGCCTTTGGGGTGACCTGCATGATTTTCTGGCAAATTTTTATTAATATCGGCATGGTCATGGGGCTGATGCCCGTTGTCGGTGTTCCCCTTCCCCTGATCTCCTACGGGGGCTCTTCCGTAATTACTAACATGGTCGGTTTCGGCATTTTACTGAATATCAGTATGCGTAAATTTTCAGGTGCTTAAGCCGGGTCAATCCTTCCCTCTCCGATCCTGGAAACCCTTGAAAAGCCGCTTTCTGCGGGCTTGAATATTTTTTTATTCCATGTTGACAAATTATTGCCCGGATGGTACTCAAGTCTCGATTTAATCTGAATTTAGGACTGTTTTTAAGTAAAGGCAGTCATAGAGATATAAGTAGTTGATTATTTTATAATTATTAACTGGCGGAGGGAATTTTATGATAACTGTGATTCCTGATATATCTTGTGTGTATCAGATGATCAATTTCCTAATTCTGCTCTTTGTCCTCAACACGGTCCTCTACAGGCCCATCCGTAACGTCATCCTCGAAAGAAAAGCAAAGATCGACGATCTTGAAAACGGCGCCGAAAAAGCGTCTGCTGATCTGACGGCCCAGGAAGATGCTTATAAGGACGGGTTGAAGGAAGCCCGGGGTGAAGGCCTTAAGGAAAAAGAGGTATTCATCGAAGAGGCATCGGCACAGGAAAGGGAAATAATCGATCAGATTAA
>JAKSBM010000663.1 GCA_022361135.1 Desulfobacterales bacterium
GTTTCTTGAATTGATGAATTCATAATAAACTTTGTGTATAAACGCCTTAATAACGAGGCAGCTTAAGGAGTTAGAGGGAAATGAAAAAAGATATCCATCCGAATTATGTGCAAACCACCGCTTCCTGCGCCTGCGGAGCTACTTTTGAAATCGGATCCACCAAGGCCGATGTAAAAGTGGAAATTTGTTCCAAATGCCATCCGTTCTTCACCGGTAAACAGAAGCTGGTTGACTCTGCTGGACGTATTGATCGCTTTAAGAAAAAATACGCAGGATTCGACGCCAACAAACTGGTTTAAATTAAACATATTCAACGTGTCAAAAAGGGGGCTTTTTCAAAGCACCCCTTTTGAGTTTTTATCCTATGATTGAAAAATTAAAAGGCATTGAAGAGCGGTTCATCCAGATCGAGAAGTTGTTGAGCGACCCCGCCGTGATCAGCGACCAGAAGAAGTATCAGGAGCTGTTGAAGGAACACGGGGAACTGAACAAAATTGTACCGGTATTCAAGGACTACGAAGGGGCTTTGGAAGAGCTGGAAGAGGCAAAGGAGCTGTTGAAGGACGATGATCCCGACATCCGCGGCATGGCCAAGGAAGAGATTCCCGAGCTGGAAGTCCGGATTGAAGGTCTCTCCTCCGAGCTCAATGTCCTTTTGATGCCCAAGGACCCCAGGGACGACAAAAACGTTCTCCTTGAAATCCGTGCCGGAACCGGCGGGGAAGAGGCCGGCCTTTTTGCCAGCGATCTTTTCCGCATGTATTCCAGGTATGCAGAGGCCCGGGGCTGGAAAATTGAAATCATGGAGAAGAATGATTCCGCCGCCGGTGGGTTTAAGGAAGTGGTGACCCTGATCAAGGGAAACGGTGCTTATTCCTGCTTTAAGTATGAAAGCGGCACCCACCGCGTCCAGCGGGTTCCTGAAACGGAAACCCAGGGACGGGTGCACACTTCTGCCGTTACCGTGGCGGTGTTGCCCGAAGCCGAGGACATCGACATTGAGCTGAATCCTGCGGATTTGAAAATCGACGTGTTCCGGTCTTCCGGTCCGGGCGGTCAGTCGGTTAACACCACCGATTCCGCCGTTCGCATCACCCATCTTCCCACCGGTGTCGTGGCCACCTGCCAGGATGAAAAATCCCAGCACAAAAACAAGGCCAAGGCCATGAGTGTGCTCAAAGCAAGGATTCTGGACGCCAAGATCCGGGAAGAAGAAGAAAGAAGGGCCGCGGACCTGAAGGGCCAGGTGGGTAACGGAGACCGCAGCGGGCGCATTCGAACCTACAATTTTCCCCAGGGGCGCATGACCGACCATCGCATCGGACTGACCCTTTATAAGCTCGACACGATCATGGAAGGCCATATCCAGGAGATTATCGACGAGCTCAAAACCTACTACCAGGCCCAGGCATTGCAGGAAACCGTATAGGGCGGGTTGTGTCTGAGACCTGGA
>JAKSBM010000218.1 GCA_022361135.1 Desulfobacterales bacterium
ATACCGGAGAGAACTTCGGCATTGTGGATGACCAGGGTACCGGCCAGGGTTACCGGGGCGGAGCCGCCGGCCAGGGCCTGGGTCAGTACGTTGACCAGAACACCGGCCTTGGCACCTTCAACAATAACCTCGGTGCAATCCCGAACCAGTTTCAGGGGGGAGATGGGGCAGGTGTTGAAGGAAATGATGGGTCTCTCGGCCAATTTGTCGTGACCGCCCTGGATGGCAGCGGCCAGATCAATGGCACCCCTCATCAGGCGGCCGTCGCCGGCGCCATGGAAGCAGTGCTTGGTGGTGTTGGACAGGAAGGCTTCAGCATTGTGAAGGGGCTGGGCATCCTGGTTCACATCGTGGGCACCGACGGCACGTTCGTAAACGTCAATACCGTCCAGGTAGTCCACCATGATGGCGCTTTCTTCAACGTCCTTCTTCACGGTTTCCCGAAGGATGCCGGTCTCGATATCAACAATGTTGATACCTTCGCCAAAGTTGGTGAAACCCACTCGATTGTTGCCCAGCAGATAGTCATGCTTGGGATCACGTCCGCACAGATTTACGGTACCCGGGCAGGAGCGGATGGCGTCCTCAACCATATGGGGCGGAAACTTGACAACATTGGTTTTCGTATCCACGACGGCACCGCCGCCGGCCAGGATTTCTCTGGCCTCTTCGCATTCGAAGTAGACACCGGTGTGCTGGAGCACATCCAGGGTGGCCAGATGAATTTCATACAATTCATCCTGGGAAAACATGTTGAGGCTCAGTCCCCCGCTCTGCAGGTAGCCTGCATGCAAGTTACGTCTCAAAACGAAACCTCCTCATTCAATTAAAATTATGGAAACCCCGGTCCGTGGAAGTAAAACTCCGCAGCAAAGACCCTGTGATTTCCGTTTCTCTATTCGGTTAAACCGGAGGCCAAGGAGACAGCAGGCCAACCGGATTATCGATCAAATGATGTACGGCAACACCCATGCATGGCAGGATGCCCCGCATCCATTCTTTCTTTTATACCGTTTACATAATAATCAAGAACCATGCCGGTAACTTAGGAAAAATAAAATAAACCGGATCAGAAACAATTACGGCGCCTTACAATACCGGAGTTTTTCCTCGGTTTTTCCAGGGATTCTCCCCCGGGGTGTCCGCGTTCAAATGTGTAAATAGCATCAGTGTAAGACGTTACACTTTTGGGAGTTACTCCTGGATTCATTTTCCTCAAATAAAATAAAAATTTATTTGCTCAACCTTTGGTGGGACTAGGAAATAATTTTCCATGAGAAACCCGGTGTCCGCCAGGGGGTACACCGGGTCTCAAACATCTAAAAAAAAGGCGGACCGATTTTTAAAATCAGCGGGGTTCCAGTCCGTATTTTTCCAATTTCCGATAGAGTGTGGGACGGCTGATGCCCATGAGACGGGCGGTCTTGGCCTTGTTCCAATCGGTTTTTTCCAGGATGGAAACCAGCTCTTGTTTTTCCTCGGATTCGGAAAGATGTCCGGCCCCGTTGCCGGCCAGGGAGGATTTACTCTGGAAGTGACGGATCTCCGAGGGGATGTGGCCCAGTTCGATGACGTCCTGGTTGCAGAGGACAAAGCCGTGTTCAATGGCGTGTTCCAGCTCCCGGACATTGCCGGGCCAGGGGTAGGCGGCAAAGATATCCATGATTTCCATGGAAACGGCCTGGATACCCTTTTGGTATTTTTTCTTGAATTTGGAGATGAAGAAGTCCACCAGCAAAGGAATGTCCCCGTGGCGCTCCCGCAGGGGGGGCATGCGGATTTCCACCACATTGAGCCGGTAATAGAGGTCTTCCCTGAAATTGCCCGACTCCACCTCTTCCTTGAGCTGGCGGTTGGTGGCGGCGATGATGCGGGTGTCCACGGTGATGGGGGTGGAATCCCCCACCCGTTCGAATTCCCGGTCCTGGATCACCCCCAGCAGCTTGAGCTGGAGGGCCGGGGAAATTTCCCCGATTTCATCCAAAAATATGCTGCCCTTGTTGCACATTTCAAAGCGGCCCACCTTGTTGGCCACGGCTCCTGTGAAGGCGCCCTTCACATGGCCGAAGAGTTCACTTTCCAGCAATTGTTCGGCCAGGGAGGAACACCGCACCGTGACCATGGTGTGGTCGCTGCGGTCGGAGCGTTCATGGATTTCCCGGGCCACAAGGCTCTTGCCCGTGCCGCTCTCCCCGGTGATGAGGACGGTGGCATCGGTGTCGGCCAGGGCCCGGATGAGTTCAAAGACCTTTTCC
>JAKSBM010000445.1 GCA_022361135.1 Desulfobacterales bacterium
AGCCAGGCTTCGTCGTGCTGGGGGCCTTTCAGGGCCAGGCCGTAGCCGCCCTGCTGGGCCAGACTTTCCTTGGTGATGTATTCGGAGAATTCCAATCCCTTGGACTCCATGCGGATGTCGTTGATGAAGGCGGCGTCTGCACCGAATTCTTCGGCAAAGATTTTCTTCATCTGGCGGAAGCCCTTGCCCACAATGGCGCCGAATCCTTCGCCCCGGGCCATCTGGTGGATGATTTCCAGGGCGTTGAAGCGGTTGCCGAAGCTCAGGTCCATGCCGCCGGTGTGTTCCAGGGTGATCTGGTTGTTTTCAAAACATTCCATGACAAAGCCGATGGAGGTTCCCACGGAGATGGTGTCCAGGCCGTAGGCGTCGCAGTAGAAGTTGATTTCCAGGATGGTCTGGGCGTCGAAGATCCCCAGGTTGGAACCGCAACCGGCCACGGTTTCATATTCCGGTCCGTCAACGAAGACCTTGGATCCTTTATATGGGCCGGTGAAGGGGGAGAAGTCCTTTACCCCATGGGCACAGGCCACGGCGCAACCTCTCCAGCAGCCGTCAAAGCCCTTGTCAAAGATGTGTTCGTACACATCTTCGCCAATGACGGCGGCTTCGGGGTGGGCCCCATATTTAAAGTTGTGCACGGGCAGGCAGTCATGGTCGTTCATGATGGGGACCAGATGGGTGGTGCCCACCAGGGCCATGCGGTTTTGTTTGGGATCCAGGGTGTGGATGGCCTTGGCATGGGCCTTGGTGACTTCCTTGAGGGCCGCCAGGTCGGCGGGCTTGTTGGTCTTCATGTTGACCGAACCGAAGCGGGCCACCATGGCTTTGATCTTTTTGTCTGCAAAGACGGTGCCGATGCCGCCACGGCCGGCCTGTTTGTAGCGAACCATCTTACGGCCGGCGTCCCACCAGGAAAAGTTCAGGCAGCCGAAATTGGTGTTTTCCGCACCCGGGCCGGCGGTGACAACGGAAACATTGACAGGTTTTTCGTCAAAGTGGTGGGTCAGTTCCTTGGACATTTCATAGGAATCTTCGGGCAGGTTGTCGGCTTCGAAAATTTTGATCTGGTTTTCAATGCCGTCGATGAGGACGACCAGATCCTTTTCTGCTTTTCCCTTCACCTCTATCACGTCAAAGCCGGCGAATTTTTTATAGGGGCCGAAATAACCGCCCACGTTGGAATCGATGGGAGCGCCGGTGAGGGGGGAGATGGCGGTGACGATGCTTTTTCCGCCGCCGGGATAGCCGGGGGTGCCACCCAGGGGACCCGAGGAAATGCAGATGGCGTTTTCGGGGTCGTTCCATTTGGTGGTGCCGTTGACTGCATTCCACATCAGCCAGAGATCATACCCCTTGCCGCCGATGAATTTTTCCTTGATTTCCGCTTGGATGGGATTGATTTCCACGGACTGGCTGGCCAGGTCGATATGGAGGGACTTATCGGTGTAACCCTGGTTGATCTCAGCGCGCTCGTAGGAAACGGAGGATGTTTCTTTCAATTGAATCTGACCCATTTTGCAACTCCTTCAAAGATCCTTCAGTGTAAGTGTTCGAGATTATAGATGTCTGCCGGAACGGCAACACTCCACAGACACATAATTCCTTCTTTGTCAGGCGCCGTATCTGTTCTCCGATCCTGATGGAGAGCCAAGGCCTCCTGAATGGTTAGACCATTACTAAACCATTCAATAGCGCTTGTCAACCGGTGAATTTGGCTGCCTAAATAAGCAAAAAAACTTGACTTTTCAGGGGATTCACTGATAACAAGACACCCATAGTTATTTAATCAATACAATTTAAGGTAAGTGAATGTTCATATTGGCAAATTTTTTTCAAGCAATTGCCGTTGTTTTAGATTATGCGTTGAACCTTTATATGTGGATTGTTGTTGCCGGGGCGGTATTGTCCTGGGTGAACCCGGACCCCTATAATCCCATTGTCCGGTTCATTAATTCAGCAACAGAGCCTGTGTTTTACCAGATCAGAAAAAGATTGCCCGTCAGTTTCGGCGGGATTGACATCTCTCCTGTCCTTGTGATCCTTGCCATTGTTTTTCTTCAGACCTTTGTGGTCAGCAGTCTGAACGGATTGGCACGTTCCATACTATAATCTATAAGGAGTCTGATTATGGGAGTTACACCACTGGTGATCCGGCAGAAAGAATTTACCACCCGGTTTCGCGGTTTTGACGTCCAGGAAGTTGATCTTTTCCTGGAAGAGGTGGCCAGAGAAATGGAAACCCTGGGTCAGACCATTGATCAGTTGACCGAGGATAAACACCGGCTTGATCTGGAAAATCAGGGATATCGGAAACGGGAAGATTCCATGAAGAACGCCATGATCCAATCCCAGAAGGTATTGGATCAGATGAAGGAAAATGCGAAAAAATCTTCCCAGGCCATCATCGCCAACGCTGAAGTCGAGGCCGAAAAAATTCTGAACAGGGCCCATAAACGTCTTTCCCAGCTTCATTCCGACATCATGGAACTCAAGCGCCAGCGCATTCAATTGGAAATGCAGATCAGCGCCGTGCTGGAGTCCCATGCCAAGATGCTGGAAATGACCAAGGAAGAAAATCAGGCCGCCGACGAAACCGATAAAACCCTGAAATTCATCAACCAGTCCTAGCCGTTTAACCCTCCCATCCAAGCGATGAGGTGCCGTAATGGCCGAAATTGATGCGTTTTTTAAGCTCATGCATGACCAGGGGGCTTCCGACCTCCATTTGTCTGCCGGGCAGCAGCCGTCCCTGCGATTGAACGGGGACATCGAGCGGATTAAATATGCTGCCCTGACATCGGACAAACTCAGAAAGTTGCTCTACGAAATCACATCCCAGGAAAAGATTAAGGAATTCGAAGAAACCGGGGATGTGGATTTTGCCTATGAAGTACCGGGTATGGCCCGGTTCCGCGCCAATTATTTCATGCAGCAAAATGGCGTGGCCGCCGTGTTCCGTGAGATTCCCTCCACCATTAAAACCGCCGCCGAATTGGGACTGCCGCCGGTGATCTCCAAGCTGGCCGAGCTGCCCCGGGGACTGGTCCTGGTCACCGGCCCCACCGGATCGGGCAAGTCCACCACCCTGGCCGCCATCATCGACCAGGCCAACCGGGTGCGCCGGGACCACATCATCACCATTGAGGATCCGGTGGAGTTTGTCCATAAAAGCAATCGATGCATCGTGAACCACCGGGAGGTGGGCTTGCACACCAAAAGCTTCTCATCGGCCCTAAGGGGGGCCCTTCGTGAAGATCCGGACATTATCCTTGTGGGCGAGCTTCGGGATCTGGAAACCATTTCCCTGGCCATTGAAGCGGCCTCCACCGGCCACCTGGTCTTTGCCACCCTCCACACCAGTTCCGCCGCCAAGACCGTGGACCGTCTCATTGATGTATTTCCGGCCGAGGAAAAGGCCCAGGTGCGATCCACCCTGTCCGAGGCCATCCGGGCCGTGGTGGGCCAGGTGCTGTTTAAGCGGACGGATCGCGTCGGACGATGTGCCGCCCTGGAAATCCTGGTGGCCACCCCGGCGGTGCGAAATCTCATCCGGGAATCCAAAACCCACCAAATTCCTTCCATGATCCAGACCGGAAAGCAATATGGCATGCAATTGCTGGATGATGCCATCATGGGCTTACTTAAAAAGGGGATCATCAATGCCGATGATGCCTATACCAAGGCCAACAACAAGGCGGCTTTCCGCCATTACCTGGAAAAGTCGCCCACGGATTTTACCGAGGCATGATCCTTGTGCCTGAAGCCAGGGGAGGGCCATGAAAAATTACCAGCTGGACCGGATACTTTCCCGTATCCTGAAGAAGCATTCCAACCTTTCGGACATTAATTTTACCCCGGGTAAACCTCCCCAGGTGGAGAGTGACGGCATTCTCACCCCGGTTTGCCGGGAGTTTTTCACCGAGGAACTCACCCCCTTTCACACCGATGTCCTGGCCTTGAGCCTCATCGGACATCGACAGGCCCTGGCCGATACCCTGTTGCGGGAAGGGGCCTGTGACCTTTCCTATCAATTGGGGGAAAAGGCCCGGTTCAGGGTGAATATATTTTCAAGTTCCGGCCACTATTCCCTTGTCCTTCGTCGGTTGACCACCCGGATTCCTTCCATCTCCGGCCTTCAATTACCCGATCCCTTTTTAGAAATGGCCGAGGAGAAAAACGGGATCATGTTTTTCACCGGGGCCACGGGCATGGGGAAAACCACCTCCCTGGCCGCCATTTTGGATCAGATCAACAATACCCGATCCGTCCACATTGTCACCCTGGAGGATCCCATTGAATATCTGCATCCCCAGATCGAATCCACATTCAACCAACGGGAATTGGGCCAGGATTTCCAGGATTTTGCCGGGGGGCTTCGCTCGGCCCTTCGCCAGGCACCCAAGGTGATTCTGGTGGGGGAAATGCGGGACCGGGAAACCGTGGAAATCGGTTTGTCCGCTGCGGAAACCGGTCATTTGGTGCTCACCTCTTTGCACACCGTGGATGCGGGGCAGACCATCAATCGTATTCTGGGCATGTTTGAACCGGCCGAGGAACGGATGATTCGGCTGCGACTGGCAGAAACCATCCGCTGGATTGTCAGTCAACGTCTTTTGCCAAGGCGGGACGGTGGGCGGGTGCCGGCCTTTGAAATCATGGCCACCAACCTCCGGGTCCGGGATTCCATTGTCAATGGGGAGTCCGAAGGGAAAACCTTCCAAGACATTATCCTGGCCGGGAAAAGCCAGGGCATGATCACCTTTGATGAATCCATCCTGGGACTCAATGAAGTCGGAATTATCGATGAGGCCACGGCCATGGGCTATGCCAGCCGCAGGGACGTGGTGGGGCGCGGCCTGGATCAAGCCCGGAGTCGACGGGGGGAAAAGACCTCTTCCATTGACGCCCTTGAAATTGACCATGGCTATGGAAAGGGGGTGTTCAGATGAAAATCAATTGTACGGAATGTAAAGCCCCCCTGGTGATCCCCGATGAAAAATTGGCCCGGAAAAATGGGGCCGGAAAAAAATTGAACTTTAAATGTCCCAAATGTGGTGGTACGTTATCCCTTCCGCCTGAACCTGCTCCCCCCCCTGAATTGGTACCTGAACAGAGTGCATTGATCATGGTGGGGGATAGGGCGCGGCAACAGCTCTGTTCCCAGGCCGCCGGCCGCCACGGGTTCGGGGTTAAAATGGTGGAATCCATGGTTGAGGCCACCTTCATGGTGGAATACCAGAGTTTTCCTTTGGTCATTGTGGATGACAGCTTTGACCAGTCCCAGGGGGTTGACTCTTTTTTGGATTTTATAAACCGGCTGGACATTGAACGACGGAGACGGTTTTGCCTGGTGATGATTGAATCCGGGGCCGCCACCGGAGACCCCATGGCTGCCCTGCGGTACAATGTGAATTACATGCTGGGCGATGAAGGAATGGGACGGTTTGAAGAAGTGCTTGGGGATGCCCTTAAGGCACATAAGGATTTGTATCGGGTATATAAAAAGGCCCGGGAAAAGTTGGAAAGAATATAGTCCATGGCTCAAAATTGGTACGATCCCCCGGACATGGGGGAGTGGGCAAAGCGATGCATGTCATTGTTGAATGTCGGCATTTGCATGTTCACTGTCCTCGTGGTTTTTTCTGAATTTCGATTTGATTGGTGCGAGCAGGTCATTGGTCGGTATCTGGCCGTGACCAATGATCGGCGACCCGAAGTGGGGGCCATTTGGGAGACGGGACGGGAGAACAGTCTGGCCAAGGATTCCGTCCGGCAGATCCTGTCCCGGAAGAACGATGTCCGCCAGAGTGCCCGGGATGCCGCCTCCTTTGCAGAACTCACCCAGGGCCTTCGTCCCGGGGAATGGGTCACCCTGGAAAAGGAACAGTTTAAGCGGTTATATAATGTCCTGCCCGAATCCGTGGCACGGCATTTCATTGAACCGGTTCGTCTGGTTTGGCTGATCAATGCCAATGCCACGGACCGGATTTTTTGTGAGGGACGGGCCGACGGCATGACCGTTTATTTCATCGATGCCGGAAACCGGGTCATCGAACAGATGGTCCTGGACAAGGCCAGCCTTTCTGCGGTGGAGGAAAATCAGTCCATCCAACCCGGGAGTCTGGAAACCTTCCCCCAACTGGCCCAGCAAATTTATTCTGCGGATGATTTTTTCAAGGCCGCCCTGAGTCTTCCCGATGATGTGCGATATGATTTAATTCCCGATGCGGAGATGCTCCTGGCCCAGGGCGGTGAACTGGTCCGGGTGGGCATAGGCAATGAATCTGAAAATGGATTCATCCGCTTGGGATTTGAATTTTCCAACCAGGGTGAGTCCGGGGTTCAGATGACCCGTGCCCGGGAGTGGGCGGTATGGCAATTGGGGCTGATTTTGAAAGGAACCCCGAAATGAAGCGTTTTCTGGGAGTGATTTCCCTTTTTCGGTTTTTGTTTTTCTCGGGGTTGATCCTGGGGGCCCTCGGCGTTCTGGCTGCGGTGTTTTTAATTTTTTCCACCGCACCCAACCTGCCCAAATTGCCCCAGGATTTGAACCGCATTGCCCAGATGCCCCAGAGCGTGATTTATTCGGCGTCGGGTGATGTCCTCCTCCAATTGGGAGAACAAAAGAGCATCCCCTTGAATCTGGTTTCCCCGGATTTCATCAATGCCATTTTGTCCACCGAGGATCATCTGTTTTTCCAGCACCGTGGTGTGAACAAGCTCAGGACCCTGAAGGCCCTTTATGTTACCTTTTTCACCCCGGGGCGCAAGGAGGGGGGCTCCACCATCACCCAGCAATTGGCCAAAAACCTTTTTTTCAGCTTTGAGCAATCCTTTGAACGGAAGTTCAAGGAGTTGCTGGTGGCCTTCCAGATAGAGGCGGCCCACTCCAAGGAAGAAATCCTGGAGGCCTATATCAATCAGATCCATTTCGGTGCCGGTGCCCAGGGCATTGAAAAGGCGGCCAATACCTTTTTCAATAAAAGCGCCATGGAATTGACCCTGCCCGAAGCCGCTCTTCTGGCCGGGCTGCCCAAATCCCCCACGGCCTACAATCCATTTCGCCATTACGACCGGGCCTTGAAACGGCGTGGGAAAGTATTGCAGCGCATGGTGGCCAGTGGATTTATCTCCCCGGAGGTTGCCCGGGAGGCCAATGGGATAAAACCGGTGCTGGTCCGTACGAAAAAGGACAGTCGCAGCGGCAGCTACTTTCTGGACGAGCTCATTCGTCGCCTCATTGATAAATACGGAGAATCCGTTGTCCTCCATGGCGGTATCCGGGTATTTTCCACCCTGGACAGTCGACTCCAAGCCCAGGCCGAAGCCGCGGTGAAGGGGGGGCTGAAACGGCTGGATAAAATTATGGGGACCGATACCGGCCTCCAATCCGGGGACATTGGCAGCCCCGATTTACAGGGGGCACTGGTTTCCATTGACACGGGTTCGGGTGCCGTCAAGGCCATGGTGGGGGGCCGGGACTATTACCAGAGTGAATACAACCGGGCCGTGAACAGCCGTCGACAGCCGGGCAGCGGGTTTAAACCCTTTGTGTATTATGCGGCCTTCCAGGCCCGGGATTACCATCCTGGCACGGTGATGCGGGATCAGCCCGTGGTTATCCCCGTGGTGGGTGCCCCGGATTGGAAACCAAGGAATTACGAACGGACCTACCAGGGGGATATGGTACTCAAAAGGGCATTGACCCATTCGGTGAATACCATTACCGCCCAATTGGTGGCCGACATCGGGCCGGAAGCCGTCATTGATACGGCCCGGGCCTGCGGAATTCAAAGCCCCCTGCGCCCGGTTTATTCCATTGCCCTGGGCAGTTCAGATGTCACCCCCTTTGAGATGGCCCGGGCCTATACGGTCTTTGCCAACATGGGGGTGATGCGGGAACCCTTTTTCTTCTGGCGGGTGGAGGATGCCTTTGGCCGGGTCCTGGATGAACAGATTGTCCAGGATACACCGGTACTGGATCCGGCCACGGTTTACCAGGTGGTGGACATGATGGAATCCGTGGTGGATCGGGGATCTGGGCGGAATATTCGCCGGGCCGGGTTTAAACGGGCCACTGCGGGCAAGACCGGTACCACCAATGCATTCAACGATGCCTGGTTCACCGGATTTACACCGGAGTTGTGCACCTCGGTCTGGGTGGGCTTTGACCGGAAGCGAAAACTCAAGGACAAGCGGGGATTCGGCATTACCGGTGGCCGTGGGGCCGCTCCCATCTGGGCCGATTATATGATCCAGGCCCTCAAGGGGGAACCGGAACGTAAATTCCATGTGCCTGCCCACATCCGGCGGGTGGAGGTGGATCCGGTGACCGGATGTCCGCCATTGGACTCCGATCCCGATCCCAGTCCCCCCATTTCCATCCCCCTCCGGGGGGACCAGGAAGTCTGTCCGGAGGTGACCCCATGATTCGATCCATGAAGAGTTTGGGAATCCGCCTCTGGATATTGGCCATGGTGGCGGTGCCCGTTTGTTTCTATGTTTTGCCCCGGGTGAAGGCCCTGGGGGTGGAGAGCCATGGATTGATCCCCGCCGGGATGCTGATGGTTGGTATTTTTATTTTTGTTCATTTTGCATTGGATCTTTTGGGGCGGCGTTTGATTGCCTCCCTCCTGGAGGAGGCCCGGGCCTGGGAACGGGCCGGACTCTCATCCCGAGCCGGAAGAACCTATGTCAAGGCGGCTGGGATCTATGATTCCTTTCTGCTTTCGCCTTGGCCCCGGGCGGCCATTGCCCAGGAAATCACCGGTGCACTGGCTCGGTTTGCCCTGACCTGCGAACCGGAAAATTCCGCCTTTTTCAGGGCCACCGAGGTTCACATTAAACAATTTCCCGGGGATGAAACCCTGGCCCAGCTTTTTTTGAATCGGATTCGCCGGCGGGGGCGGACCAGCCGCACCGACGAAGGGCTTCTCACCCGACTCTCCGAAGTCCACCACGGCCATGGCCGTTTGGGGCCTTTGTTGGCCGATATTTTAATGGATCTGGGGCGGACGGATTTTGCCGCCCGTAAGGTTTTCAAATCCGCATTGGATAACCCGGGGCTGCCCCGTACCCAGCGGGAGCGAATCCTTGAGTTGGATCAGGCCTCGGGCCTGACCCTGGGGGAGGCGGCCGGAAAGGCCAAGCATGTGGAACGGGATGGAAGCGGCCGGGGGCCGGGCATTGTTCCCCTACTTAACGGCGCCCTCAAGGGCGGTGGCCGTCTCTTCGGCCTGATTTTCAACGGGGTGATGATCACGGTTTTGTTGATGTTTCAATGGGGGCAAAGGGCCGGGGTCTATTCGGGCCGGATGCTCTATCGCCTCTGGCGGGGAGAAAGGACTGTTCAATACCTGAAATGGGGAATCATCGGCCTCTGCGTTTCCGGGGTGATTTATTTCGCCGGTAACACGGTGAGCCATCTCACCGACGGGGGCAGTGGCGGCGATCGGGGCAGTTCCGTGGTGAAAAATATGCCCAAACCCTTTACCATCCAGGTGGCGGCCTATCCGAAGCAGAAGCATGCCGATGGGTTTGTGGCCCAGCTGAAGGATAAAGGGGTGGTTGCCGGTGTAAAAAAGGTGGGCGGTGGAGGAAAAACCTGGTATCTTGTCCGGGTATCTGAATTTTCAGATAAAGCATCTGCCACGGCCTATGGGAACAAACTCAAGGCCCGGAAGATCATTGAAGATTTTTTTGTAAGTAACAAATAGGCCCCTGGGGCCGAAAAGGAGTCCTTCCATGATTTTAATTTCCAATGTCACCTACCCCCCTTCATCCACCAGAGAAGGTGCAAAACGGTATCTTACAGCACCGGTTCTGCCCGACTTTATCACCAAAAAAGGGCCCTATGTTGCAGCCGATGTAACGGAAGGTATGCATTCCATCACCTATTATGAATTGGATGATCATCGCCTGGCAGAAGGGTTTAAGGCGATTACCGAAAGCCTCTCGGTCTATGCCGATGTGCCGGGATATAATTATGAATTAAAACCCTATTTTGAGTTAGAGGAAGGGCTGAACATCCTTAACCTCTGATAAAAAGCCAGGCCTTTCCGGGGGACCCCACATGGGGTGACTTTCGGAGAACCAAGGGCCTGGATTTCAGTCTTCAATTCTGTAATGGGCCTTGGCCCATGCACAGATGGATTTAAATGCCGCGAATTTCCACCCATGTGGGAATTCGCGGCATTGTTTTGGCTTCACCGGGTTGATGGCGCAGCCCTCCGGGGTCAGAAAGATGCATTCTCCGTTTTCTTTATCCACCAGGGCCAGGCCGGTCCGTTCCCGGGTGAGGCGGGTGTGGGTTTCAATGAAGGTATGGACCTCCATGCCCATGAATTGGGCAATGGTGTCGATTTCATTTTCCAGGAGGCGGACATAGCCGTCCTCCTTGCAACAGGCCTGGCATCCCAGGCATTTAAATTCCGATAAATTGTCTTTCATTTCAGCGGGCATTTTCATCATCTGTAAATTCCAGGCTCTGGCTGCAGATTTGCCGGACCAGTTCCCTGGCGGTTAAGCCTTTTTGTGAAAGGCGGATTTCATTGTTTTCCACCACCACCTCCGGGGGCATGGGCCGGAGATTATACACCCCTCCCATGGCATGGCAATAGGCCCCGGCATTTTTTATGGCCAGAAGATCCCCTTCCCGGATTTCGGGAATTTCCCGGTCCCTGGCAAAGACGTCTCCGCTTTCACAGATATTGCCGCAGACATCGCAGGATTTTGGGCTGCCATGGGGATTGGAAATATTTTCAATGGTGTGGAAGGCCTGGTAAAGGATGGGCCGGATCAATTGGGGAAAGCCGGAATCCGTACCGCAGATGGTCCTGTCCCGGTTGGTTTTAATGGTGTTCACGCGGGTTAAAAGTACTCCGGACTGGGCGGTGATGAATTTGCCCGGCTCAAATATTAGGTCCAGGGGGCGGCCGTATCCCCGGCAGAATCGGGCAAAGGCGTCGGAGATTTTTTCTCCAATTTCCGCCATGTCAAAGTCCTTGTCTTCGGGGCCATAGGGCACATTGAATCCCCCGCCGAAATCCATGAACTCCAGGTGGGGAAAATTTTCGGGGGTGGCAATTGAAAAAATGTTTTCCATGGCCTGGATAATGGAATCTGCATCCTGGAGTCCGGAACCGGTATGTTCGTGGAGGCCCACCACCCGGAGGTTG
>JAKSBM010000632.1 GCA_022361135.1 Desulfobacterales bacterium
CGCCGTCTTTGTGTTTTCACTGCTCACCTTTGTGGTGGCCATTCCATCGGCCATCAAGGTCTTTTCCTGGGTATCCACCCTCTATAAAGGGGCCATAGAAATGACGCCCCCCCTGTTTTTGTCCCTCTGCTTTATTTACCTTTTTTCCGTGGGCGGCCTCACCGGCCTGGTCCTGGGGGCAGCGGGGCCGGATATCCATACCCATGACACCCATTTTGTGGTTTCCCATTTCCATTTCACCATGTTCGGGGGAACCGGATTCGCCTTTTTTGCAGCCCTCCACTATTGGTGGCCCAAGATGTTCGGCCGCATGTATAATTTCAGGGCGGCCTATATTTCCTCTGCATTGGTGACCGGGGGATTCATTTTTCATTATGTGCCCATGTTCATCGTGGGCCTCCAGGGCATGCCCCGCAGGTACTATGATTACCTGCCCCAATATGCCCAGGGGAATTTTCTGGCCGGCTTTGGGGCCGCCTTCATGATCGTGGGAATATTTTGGATGATGGGCAATCTGGCCCTTTCCCTGCGCCGGGAACGGACCCCGGAAGCGGCCGATCCCTGGGGCGGCGTCACCCTGGAATGGGCCACACCTTCTCCTCCGCCCCTGCATAATTTTGTCCAGGAACCCGTGGTTCCGGATTATCCCTATGACTTTTCCCAGGTGGAAGCCAAATATGGAACCAAAGGAGTCTGATCATGCAGTCCCATACCGATGAAACCGGTAAAAAACTGGGGATGTGGCTTTTCCTCTACACGGAAATCATCCTGTTCGGGGGCCTCTTTGTGCTCTATGCCGTTTATTTCAGCACGTACACGGAGGATTTCATTGTGGGCGGGGCCCAATTGGATCGGATGTTCGGCTTTGTTAATACCGTCATCCTCCTGATTTCCAGTTTTGCCGTGGCCGCATCCATCACCGCAGTGCAAAGGGAGCAGAAAAAGGTGGCCCTCTGGTCCATTGGGGCTGCCCTGGTCTGCGGATTGATCTTTCTCATCAATAAATATTTTGAATGGGGGCATAAGATCGAAGTGGGGATTTATCCCAATTCCCCCACCCTGGTGGACGGCCCGGCCGGGCTGAATATGTTCTTTGGCCTCTACTACGTGATCACCGGACTCCACGGTATCCACATCATCATCGGCATGACCCTGCTGGCCGTGGCCATGGGATATACGGCCAAGGACAAGATCACGCCCACCCGGTTTGCCCTGTTGGAGAATGCCGGGCTTTACTGGCACCTGGTGGATCTGATCTGGATATTTATTTTTCCCCTGTTTTACCTGGTGATTTAAGGAGGAACCATGTCGGCGCATATCTTTTCCTATTCGACCCTGCTCAAGGTACTGGGGTTGCTGTTGGTTCTCACCGGGGTCACCGTGGGGGTCTCCTATGTGGACCTGGGGTGGGCCAATGTGTGGTTGGCCTTGCTCATTGCCTCCTGCAAGGCCTCCCTGGTTTTGATTATTTTCATGCACATGAAGTACGAAGGCCGGTTGCTGGTGATCTCCTTTATTTCCACCCTGTTGTTCCTGGCCATTATGATCAGTTTTACCTTTTGGGACATTTCATTCAGGTGAGGTGATTGATGGATGATATTATAAATCCCGTGGAATTGGTGGATCGTTCCTTTTATTTCATCATCGGGTTTTC
>JAKSBM010000336.1 GCA_022361135.1 Desulfobacterales bacterium
AATTCCAATGGTCCCGAACCGGGGGAAAATCCGGGACGGCCGGTTTTAGAACGGCTCAATCTCAGTTCCCCGACCCCACAGGACAAACGACGGGACAGGACAGCGCCCGTCAATGCACGGGACAATAGACCCTCCCGCCCCTTTGCCGAATCTAACCGTTCCGGCACCCTTTCAGATTCCCCACCGGGAATCCAATGGCGGAAAAAAGCACTGGAGTGATTCTGCCAGATCTCATCCTGAACCAGGTAATAGATACCAATGTCATGCCCCTTTGGGGTTCCAGGCAAAATCACACCTCCAAAAAACTTATTCCTCCGGAGAAACGGGTTTCAACAACTCCTCTCCCCGGGCTTCAATCAAAACACTGCAATGGGGACAGATCATATTCAGACGGTTTACACGCCCCTTCATCACCAATTTGCCGCAATGGGGGCAATAATAGGCATTGAGGCATACATGGGAATTTCCCATCGCAACAATTTCAGACTCAGATTCCATGGATCCTCGCTATAGTATACAAAATTAAAGATGGAACCGCTATATACCCACCCCACCGGGTAAAATCAATGGAAATTTCCAGATACCCCATCCACTGAGACAAGGAATTCCCATCAAGGGCAAATCCAGGATGCGGCCAAAAAAGCCCCGGTATCCATTCCCCTTGCGGAGTTTTCAATTTCAATCGCCTCCATGGGATCAGCGGATTTTTCAAAATGGACCGCGGTCTCAATGGTAACGGATTTTCCGATGAGGGCGGCCACATCCTCCGGGGATCTGAAATAAACATGTTTAAAAAGATCATGGCCCTGGTCCGCTGCCTTGGTCCTGCGCTCGGCCCAGGGACTCAGGGCATTGAGGGTGGTTAAAATCAAAGTGGCTCCGGGTTTGGCCACCCGTTCCATCTCCGAAACCACGGCCCGCCCATCGGGGATGAATTCCACGGCGGTCATGGAATAGACCTTATCAAAGGAATCATCGGGAAAGGGGAGCGCCGTCATGTCGGCACAAAGGGGACGAAAGGGACGGCCTTGAAGCTTCCATCCGGCCGCCCCCACCATGGGGGCTGAAATATCCAGGCCCGTGACCCGGGCGCCGGCATCCAGAACCCTATCGGTAAAGATCCCTGTGCCACATCCCAAGTCCAGGATATTTTCTCCTACCCCGGGGGCCAGCATCTTCAAGAGGAGCGCCAGCTCATACTTTCGCACCAATTCTCCAATGGGTGTTTCAAACCATTGGTCATATTTTTTTATCCAGCTATCAAATAATTTTTCCGACATTATCTTCCCTTAAACTCGGCTGTTCTTTTTTCCAGCAGGGCCGCAATCCCCTCCTGAGAATCTTCCATTTCAAAGGTTCTGGATTGGATCACCGCCTCCTGTCGTGCCGCATCCTCCGGCGCCCAATCCAGCCCATGGAGTATGGATTGTTTCATCATGCGCACGGCATAGGGGGCAGCACCGGCAATCTCCCGGGCCAGTTCCATGGCCTTTTCCATGACTTGATCCGCTTCCACGGCGTAATTCACCAGCCCCATATCCAAGGCGGTTCGACCTGAAATAATCCTCCCGGTGAACAGAAGTTCATTGGCCCGGGCCAATCCCACCAGCCGGGGCAGGATATAGGAAATCGCCATGCCGGAGTGGAGCCCCAGACGGGCAAAATTGGCTCCGTACTTGGCCTTGGAACCGGCCACGCGAATATCACACATCAATGCCAGCCCCAGGCCACCGCCCACGGCATGGCCGTTCATGGCCGCAATCACAGGGACCCGGATTTTCCCCACATCCAAAAAGGGCTGGTACACCGCCATCAAACTTTCATTCAGGGGAAGCTCCCCCTTGTCCAGCACACCGCTTTTAAAATCCGCTCCTCCGCAAAAACTCGACCCGCTCCCGGTGATCACCAGGCAACGGATCTTGGGATCGGCCTTCACCTTTTCCAGGGCCCGCTGAAAGGCCGGCAGGGTTTCCCCATCCATGCTGTTTCGATTTTCAGGCCGATTCAACCGAATCAGGGCAATGTTTCCATCCAGTTCATAGCATACAGGTTCCGCACTCACGTCATACCTCCTGCTGGGTTAATGGGTGGCCTCCATCATAGGCAAATTTCCATTTTTTTCAAGCCGACATCGCAACCTCCATCCAAACACGGAAATGAATCTTTGATTTCAGTCACTTAATTGACACGATCCAAACACAGATGATATAAAATAGGGAATTACTCTATTCTTTTTTCCCAAAAGCCGCCTTCTTTCGAAAAAACACCCATCCTTTATATTCCCAAAGGGGGACAATATGACCATTCCGCAACGACTCATGGCAATCATGGGGATTTCCCTGCTTGTCACCATTATCATTGGGCTGTCCGGGGCCTATGGCATTTATTTCAATGCCAGGGTGACCCAAAACCTTGTGGAAAACGGGGTCAATTTCCGGGCCAGCGTCCAGCAATTGAAAATAGAGGCCCTCCAGCACCGCAGATATGAAAAGGATTTTTTCCTGAACATTGGGAAACCTGAAAAACAAAAAAAATACGTTAAAAAATTCCAGACCGTGGCCACCAAGACCCGGAAACATCTGACCCAACTGGAATCCATGGACAAAACCCAGCTCAACAGCGCCCATGCCGCTCCCATCAAACAGGCCACCACCGCCTACGGCAATTACCAGACCCATTTCATGAATCTGATCCAAACCATCATGGCCCAGCCCGACATCACACCCCAGAAAGCCAACAAGATGATGACCCCCTTTAAAAACGAAATCTATTTATTCGAAAACAGCATTGATACCATTGAAAAAGGGGCCAAGGAACAATTGACGGAAATGATTGCCAACGCCGGTGCCACCACACGGAAACTGGAAATCATCATCGTCAGCGGCATTGGCGTGGGAATCCTGATCATCTGCCTGCTCAATGCCGTGGTGATTCGGACCCTTTCCAATACCCTTAAACGAATCATCGATGGATTGAACAGCATTGCCTCCCAGCTGGTATCGGCATCGGGCCAGGTTTCGGATTCCTCCCAGTCCATGGCCGCCGGTACTTCCCAGCAGGCGGCCTCCATTGAAGAGACCTCGTCCTCCATGGAAGAGATGTCCTCCCAGACCCGGAACAATTCGGAAAATGCCGTCAACGCAGACGCCCTGATGAAGGAAACCCAGGGAGTGGTGGCCCAGGCCAACGCCACCATGGAAAACCTCACCCAATCCATGGATGAAATATCCCATGCCAGCAACGAAGCCTCGGGCATCATAAAAACCATTGATGAAATTGCCTTCCAGACCAACCTTCTGGCTTTAAATGCAGCGGTTGAAGCAGCCAGGGCCGGGGAAGCCGGGGCCAGCTTTGCCGTGGTGGCCGATGAGGTGAGAAACCTGGCCATGCGGGCGGCGGACGCAGCCAGGGACACATCACAAATCCTTGAGGAAACACTAAAGAAGGTCGATTCCGGCTCAAAGCTGGTCTCCTCCACCAGCCAGGCATTTGAAGAGGTCAGCACCAGCTCTGAAAAGGTGGCCTGTCTGATCACGGAAATTTCCCAGGCCTCCCAGGATCAATCCAAAGGGATATCCTTAGTCAACAAAGCCATCGCCGACATGGACCACGTGGTCCAGGGCAGTGCCGCAACCGCAGAGGAATCCGCCGCAGCCGCCGAAGAACTCAATGCCCAGGCCGAGCAACTCAAATCCCACATGAACGAATTGGTGGGGCTGATCAATAAGAAGGTCAAAGCAACATCCCCTCCCCTTCAAATCCATGGAGAGGCCACGCCTGCACTGGATGCCGCACCTGAAAGGAAAGTTGTCCCCGGGCCCAGATCCCATCCCTCTCCGGCCTTGGCCCCTCCGGCAAAAGACGACGGAGAAGAAGGGGCGTTCCACAATTTCTAATCCCCTCCCCCGGCCAGCCAACCCCAGGTTCGGCCGGGGGAATTTTTCCCGTCTTCCAATCCCACCCTATCCCGGATAAACAATTTCCATCTTGATCCCCCGATCATCTCGCACCGCCGTGCCGGGCAACCGGTTAATCCCCTCCCCAAGGGAGGCCACATGGGCAAGCACCCCGGCATCAAGGATATCATCCAGGGCCAGTTCCTTTCTCAGGTACTGCCGGGAAGCATCCTCAAATACCTTCCGAAATCCAGACAAATGTTTCCCCAACAATGCCAGACGTTCGTCCCTTCCCAGGGCTGTTTTTTTGGAATGCGTCAGGTGGACAAATTGATTCAAGGCCAGAAAACTGAGTTCCGGGTGGCATTCGTGGAGCTGGTAACATCCCTGTGACCGGGAAATAAAATCATCCACCTCCTTGATCTTGGGCATGATATAAAAGGACTGCAGGCTCAAACGACGACCGGTGAGCTGAAAATTCAACTCACTGGCTGCCCGGTAGTCGCTCAGCCCCAGGGCCCCCCTTGCCGGTGTGGGAAAAATGCTGCTGCCCCGCCCCTTTAACAATTTCCTGGCCGCCAGATCGCAGGGCCTCTCACTGGGATTTTTCTCCCAGAGCCCCATGGGCATGTCAATGCAGATCCGGGTTTGGGGTGTGGCCAGGGATTCCAGCTGGTCCATGGTCTCCATTATCCCAAACACATATGCCCCGGAAGCCCTCTTCCCCACATAGAACCACCCCGCCTTGCAGCCATCAATCCCCAAATAATCCATACATCCACTTCCCATCTTTATCCATTGCCCTGGGCCCCATGGATTTCTTTTCCAGCCTGGTTTTCTGTTGGCGTATGTAAATACCCCCACAACCACAGAACCGACTGAATCCTTAAAGCCATTGCGAGCCATCGGCCCGGCGCCGAAGACCTCACATTTTTATACCATATTATATATGTCTGAAAAGGGAACATGGATCCAGTGGACCCAAAAACAGAGAGAACGCCGGATTAAATCCATCGAAAAAATGAACACATGGACAGTTTAAATGAAATGAATAAAGGAAGGGATCGGGGGAGAGGCACTGAAAAAAAAGCATTGCAGGGAAATATTTTGAAAAATTCGCCCCAAAGGCAAAAAAGCCCTTTTGGATAATCCAAAAGAGCCTCTTTAACCTTGTATGTCTTTATTTAAGTGGCGCGCCCGGCAGGATTCGAACCTGCGACCCCCTGATTCGTAGTCAGATACTCTATCCAGCTGAGCTACGGGCGCCCGAAAGACTTGGAGGTTATACCAAAGGGTTTTCAGGATGGCAAGCAGTTTGTTAAAAAAAATTCATTTATTTTTCATCTTGCCTTGAAAAATTCTATTTTATCCCCATGTTGCAATCCCTGGAAGTTCCCTTGTACAAAAGGGAAAACTCGGGGAGCAGACGCAGAAATGTTTGACCTGGCATGAAAACCCCTATATAAGTATAGGCTGGTTATGGATGATCAATTTTATATGATGCTTGCCATCAAGGAGGCAAAACGGGCGGAAGCCATGGACGAGGTCCCTGTAGGGGCCGTGGTGGTGGGTGACAATGAAAAGGTCATCGGCCACGGATTCAATCAGAC
>JAKSBM010000526.1 GCA_022361135.1 Desulfobacterales bacterium
AAAAAGAATTCTCCCCCCATCCCATGCTCATCCGTTCCAAGGTGGCACCGGGCAGCCGAAACATGGCCCTGGAACCGGCCATGACCCGGGCTCAGGCCATCCAGGCATTGCAAGCCGGTATGGACGCCTTTTTCAGCCTCAACGAAAAAGCACCCGTCCACATCCTGGGGCTGGGGGAAATGGGAATCGGCAACACCACCTCGGCCACGGCCATCATCTCTGCGGCCACGGGGCTTTCCCCCCGCCAAACCACCGGCAGGGGAACGGGCGTGGACGACGAAGGCCTGGATCATAAAACCGAAGTCATCCAACGGATCCTCAACTTCCACAGCCCGGATCCGGCCAATGGCATGGAAATCCTCCAAACCGTGGGCGGATTTGAAATCGCCGGCATTGCCGGCGCTGCCCTGGCCGCCGCCTCAAAGGGCTGCGCCGTTGTCCTGGACGGGGTGATCTCCACCGCCGCCGGCCTCATCGCCCACCTCCTCCACCCCGGTGTGGGCGAATATTTCATCGCCGGCCACCAAAGCGTTGAGGTGGCCCACCAGGCCGCCCTGGATGCCATGGGCCTCACCCCTGTGGTGGATCTGTCCATGCGGTTGGGGGAAGGTACGGGCGCAGCCCTGGCCATTGACCTGGCCGACACCGCCTGCAAGATCATGTCTGAAATGGCTTCCTTTGACGAAGCCAAGATTTCCCGCTCTCCGCTTAAATAAAATCCCCCGTGTCCACGATTTTTATCCGTGTCCACGGGGGCATTTTGCATGTCCCCATGGGGTGAGTTATGGGGGCATGGTCCATCAATTTTTGGGTTCCCCAGGTTTATTCACTCTGCCCTTCTATTATCAATGGTTAGGCGATCAGTTGCGCCAAGATAAAACCAGGATTTAGCCTGGCCCAAGGATAATCCGGGGGTGTTTGACTTCGGATTATCGGCAGCCAGCTTTTGGACGCCCCCCATTTGATGGGTGGAGAATCTCCGCTGATTCGTAAACTGGGAACGGATATCTTTGGTCCCCAATAAAAAAAATGTCCTGTTCCGGCGGACCTATGCCGTAACTTTGTCATTTCCACGGTTTCCAAGGGACCGGCAGTATTCCGACGGCCTTACCCCGAATTGCCTGAGAAAGGCTGTGGCAAAGTGGCTTGAACTACAGAATCCCGCCTCAAACGCCACCTGGGTTAGGTTGAATCGGTTCTCTTCCATGAGCATCCGGGCGTAATTCAGCCGTTCACGGCGCAGGTATTCAAATACCGTACATCCGAACACCCGGCGAAATCCCCGGTTGAGCCGGGGATGGCTCATGCCCACCTGCCGGGCCAGGTCCGGTAGGGATGGGGGAAACTGAAGCCGGTTGATCAGCAGGTCCCGGGCCGTCAGAATCCGATCTTCTTCTCCAGGAGCCAGTCTGTGAACAGGGGAGCAGAGGCCATTCTGGATCACCTGCTCCAGTTTACAGGCGATCAATTCCATGGCTTTGCTTTCAAAGTAGATTTTTCTGATGACACCCTGGTGGGGGCAGTTGAATATCTGGAAGAGGATGGTCTTCATCTGGGCGGTCATGGCATGGCTGGCAAATAAAAATTTATTCTCCAGGGCTTGCCCAAGGGTCTCCAGCTCCCTGGCCTCGGTTTTGGGATCCAGATTGAGCATACCGGACAGAAGGGAGGGACTGACCCGTATGACAAGGGCTTTGAGGGGGTTCCCGCCACTGGTTTCCCTGACCAGGGTCGGATCTTTGAAATAATGGACATAGGCTTGTCCCGGGTCCATGACCACCGGGGTGCTTTTGCAATTGCTCCAGGTCAGGGTGCGGCCGGAGAGCCCGAATCCGAAAACGACCATGGGCGAGGTCCAGGTGATCCGGGCCCTGTAATCGGTTTCAAATCGACACAGGCTGAGCCCCATGTTCAGGCCCGGGGCAAGGTCCAGGGTGGTAAAATGTCCCTGGCCCTGGTCCCGGGGCAGGGGGCGCAGGGTTTCAAATCCATTTTCTCCTTCCGGCTTGAACCGCACATAGTCACCGTCAAGGGTTCGGATGAGTACTTGAGAATCCATTTTGGGGCTCCCTTATGAGTTATGACGGGCTAACTTTTATCATTGTTACTTTGACATTTCAAGCCCTGTCCCGTTCGGCAGATGCTCGGGTTTGTTCGGCAGATTATAGAATCCCGGTTCCGGTTGGATGTAAATAGTCCTGTGAGTGTACCCATGCTGTTTTTATAAACCGGATTCAAATACGAGAAAGGAAATGATATCCATGATACTTTATCACCGGAACCTGCGGCTGTTGACGGCCTCAGTCATGGCTGTTTTCATTGCCGCCACCCATACCCCGGCTGCAGAACCGGCCTTGTCAACGCCTGTGACGGAACTTGAAACCCTTACGGTAACGGCCGGCAAACGCCAATGCACGGCCCGGGATTTTCCCGGCAGTATCAGTGTCAGGG
>JAKSBM010000466.1 GCA_022361135.1 Desulfobacterales bacterium
GGAAACTTTAAACCGGTACGGCATCGACCTGGTCCACTTCGGTGTGGTCATGGTCCTCAACATTCAGATGGGCATGCTCACGCCCCCCTTTGGCCTGAATCTATTTGTCTCCTCGGGTATCACCAAGGAACCCCTCATCAAGATTGCCAAGGGCGTGGCCCCCTTCCTCTGCATCATGTTGCTCTGCCTGCTGCTGGTAACCTATATCCCCTGGATCTCGTTGGCCCTGCCCAACTGGCTCCTGCATTAAGGAGGTGTGACCATGGTCACTCCCAATACAGAAAAGAAAATCACGGCGGAGCTGAAGGCCGCCTTCATTGATATTGTGGGCCCGGACCACTATCTGGACCAGCCCGAAACCCTGACCTGCTATGCCTATGATTCCTTTCTGGAAGAAAGCATGCCCGAGGCGGTGATCTTTCCCAAAACCACGGAAGAGGTCTCCAAAATCATGGCATTGGCCTCGGCACACAAACTCCCGGTCACGGCCCGGGGGGCGGGCACCTCGGTCTGCGGGGCACCGGTGCCGGTTCAGCACGGCCTGGTGATCTGTTTTTCCAAGATGGACCAGATCATTGAAATCAACACCAAGGACAGGTACGCCATTGTCCAACCCGGGGTGGTCAACGCCGATCTCCAGGCGGCCCTGGCACCCTTTGGATTTTTCTATCCCCCGGATCCCGGATCCATGGCTATGGCGACCATTGGCGGCAATATCGCCCAAAACGCAGGTGGGCCTCGCTGCCTGAAATACGGGGTAACCCTGGATTATCTCCTGGGCATTGAGGCGGTGTTGGCCGATGGTAAAATCGTCCGCTACGGCAGTCGCAACGTCAAGGATGTCACCGGATATAAAATGGCCGCCCTCTTCTGCGGTTCCGAGGGGACCCTGGGGCTGACCACCGAGGCCATTGTCAAGGTGGTTCCCATCCCCGAGGCTGCGGCCACACTGACGGTGACATTTGATGACCTCAACCATACGGCCAATGCCGTGGCCGACATCATCGGTTCCGGCATTTTACCGGCGGCCATGGAACTCATGGACGACATCTGCATCAAGGCCATTGAAGGGGCGTCCAAACTGGGGCTGGACACCGAAGCCGCCGGCATGCTCCTCATTGAAGTGGATGGATCCAAGGAGGCCTGCCAGGCCGAACTCAACCAAGTCATTGAAAAATTAGAAGCCAACAATGCCAAGGCCATCCAAAGGGCGGAAACCGAAGCAGAAAGGGAAAAACTCTGGCTGGCCAGGCGGGCCGCCTACGGTTCCTTTGCAAAACTGGCACCGGACATTCTCAGTGAAGATGTCACCGTTCCCGTGAGCCAAGTGCCGGAAATGACCCGGCGCTGTAAGGCCATTGGGAAAAAACACGGGCTCACCGCCGGGGTTCTGGCCCATGCCGGGGACGGCAATATGCACCCCATGTTCAATGCCGATCGAAACAACACCGAAGAGTGGAATCGCATCATCAAGGCCTTCGACGAAATCTTCCAGGCCGCCGCAGACCTGGGGGGCACCCTTTCCGGGGAACACGGGGTGGGGCTGGCCAAGGTGAAATACCTGCCCCTGGTCATGAACCAGGATTCCAGGGATCTCATGACCACCATCAAGCGGGCCGTGGATCCGGACAATATCCTGAACCCGGGGAAATTCGTATGAGTGGGCCAAAGGATACCGGAGATATCCGGAACTGCAACAAATGCGGCCTCTGCATGTCGGTCTGCCCGGTGTACAAAACCCTGAAGGAAGAACAGGCTGCCCCAAGGGCACGACTGCGGTTGATCAAAGCCTTTGAAGAACAGGACCTGGAGGCCTCTCCCCTGCTCAAGGAATTGATTTCCAAATGTCTCATGTGCGGATCCTGCTCGGCCATCTGCCCCTCGGGGGTGAATCACTATGCCCAATTCATGGACATGCGGGAAAAGATGGCCCGGGAGCTGGGCGAAATCCCGGCCATTAAAACCCTGGTCTACCTTCTGGCCAGGGAATATCGCATCCGCATGGGAGCCGGTGCGGCCCGGTTGGGTCAAAAATTATTCCAGAAAGTGGGGTCGCCGAAAATTCAATCCCAGCGGATTGGAAACATCCCCCTGTCCCGCTTCCCGGAAATGAACCAACTTCCCCTGCGCAGCGACCTCCCCCAGGTCAATGCCCCCCGGGGGAAAAAAATCGGCAGTCTTATCTATTTCACCGGCTGTGCCACCAATTATCTTTTCGCAGATACGGGGCGGGCCACGGTGAAAATCCTGACCCACCTGGGCTATGAGGTCATCATTCCCAAGGGGCAGACCTGCTGCGGAATCCCCATGATGTTCCATGGGGCACGGGGGGAAGCCGTAGAAAACATGGGGGTGAACATCCACACCCTGCAACGGGCTTGGAAAAAATACAATTGTTCCGCCGTGGTCACGGATTGCTCCACCTGCGGTGCCGCCCTCATGGAAGAATATCCCCAATTGCTGAAGGATATTCAAGATCGTGGAGAAGCGCTGCCCAAAGGAATTGATCCCGACCTGGCCCTGGATATGGCTGCCCGGACGCGGGATATCCTTTCCCTGATTCTGGACCACCGGAAAGATTTAAGATTCAAGTCCGGGGGAAAAACGGCCAAGGTAACCTACCACCTGCCCTGCCATTCCAAAAACAGTTTCAACGCCCAGCCTGTGGTGAATACCTTGATGGCGGAACTCCCCTGCTTTGATTATCACCCCGTGCCGGACATGGCGGCCTGTTGTGGGGGGGGAGGCACCTTCTTTTACGAACAACCTGAAATTTCGGGCAAAATGGTTCAAAACAAACGTGAAAATGCCCTGAAGTCGGGAGCGGATCTCTGGCTCACGGACTGCCCGGTGTGCCGGATCAATCTGACCGGGAACCTGACGCCCGAAGATGAATTAGAGGTACGCCACCCGGTTGTGGTGATTGCAGACAATTTAGAGGATTAACCAGGGGCGTTTCCCCGGTAAAGGATGATGGAGATGGTTGCAATTCAATTGGAAAAGGGTCACACCCACCTGAATTTGGAACTGGCCGACGAAAAACTCATTGAAGTGGTCACGGGTCAAGATATCCCCCCCCTGCCACGGGGAAGGATAGAAGAAATCATTTTCCAGGGTATTTCCAACCATGCCCCGGACCATGTGGCTGGAAAAAAAATCTGCATCATCATCCCGGACGACACCCGGCTTTGGGCCCGGGGAGACCGGTATGTTCCCTGTATTGTTAAATCTCTGAACTCCGCCGGGGTTCCCTTTGACCAGATCAAAGTCATGGTGGCCCTGGGCACCCACGCCCCCATGGAAAAGGATCGGATGGAAGCCCTGGCCGGTGCCTATACCTGCGAAAATGTGGAAACCCTCAACTCGGCCAACAGGGATTTTACCCGTCTGGTTTCCATGGGGAAAACCCCCCAGGGGACGGAACTTGCCTTTACCAGGGAGGCCTGTGAAGCCGATCATATCATCATCTATGGGGGGGTGCTCCACCACCTCATTGCCGGATATGGCGGGGGGAGAAAATACATCCTGCCCGGGATCGCCGGGTATGAAACCATCCAGCAGAACCATTCCCTGGCCTTCGGGGCGGACGGTTCCGCCCGGCCCGAGGTTCGCCAGGCTTGTGCAGAGGGGAATCCCGTCCACCAGGACATGGTGGATGCAGCCCGGATATTCCTCAAGGATAAAACCTGCAGCCATGTGGCCCTGGCCGCCAATGGGGCCGGAGAAATCTTCCATTGTGAGGTGGGGGATCTCTTCCCCACCTTTGAACGGGGCTGCCAACAGCTGAATCAGGCCTGTTGTGTCACCTTGGCAGAAAAGGGGGATTTTGCCCTGATTTCCGCAGGGGGGCACCGCACCGACGGCCAGCTCTACCAGGCCACCAAAGCCCTGTTCAATGCGGTGAATCTGGTGAAGGATGGAGGGAGTATTCTTTTTACGGCCGCCTGCGCCCAAGGGGTGGGGAATCCGGATTTTGGCCGGGCTTTGGCCAAATACAAGGGCAACGCCCCGGCCCTGGGAAAAGCCCTGGCATCGGGATTTAAAATGCCGGATTACGTGGCCTTCAGGGTCCTGGATATCCTGGACCGATTCCAGGTGACCCTGGCCTCTGACATGGATCTGGAGCAGATCCAGAGCCTGGGATTTAAAACCACCGAAGATCCCCAGACATTTGTGAATCAACTCACCGGACGGGGATATGTGGTCCCCTTTGCAGAGAATATACTTCCCCTGTTAACCAACGCCGATTAACAGGGGAAGAGACTAATCCCGACGAAAACATTGGGAACCGGACAGACTTTGGAGACGGCCATGGACGAACAAAGTATTTGTCAGAACATAAAAGCACTAAGGCTCCAACACAACCTGACCCTGGAAGAGTTGGCACAAAAAACAGGGCTGACCAAGGGCTATCTTTCAAAGGTGGAACGCTCGGGCAAGGCCCCGCCCTATTCCACCCTCAACAAGATCGCCAACGCCCTGGGAATGGAAGTCACCACCCTGCTTTCGGAAAGTCGTCAGCCCCCCAAGGATCAGCCCCTCTTCCTCTCCCGGGCCCAAGATCGTCCCCTCATCCATGCCAGTCAACAATTTGCCGGGTATGATTACGAAATTTTGGCCGAGGGCAAGCCGGGCAAAAACATGGAGCCCTTCATCCTCCATGCCCCCTTTGACATTCCCCGGCTTTATCAGCATGAGGGGGAAGAACTCATCCACATCCTTGAAGGGGAGTTGGAATTCCACCACGGAGAATCAAGCTACATCCTGAAAAAAGGGGATAATATCTACTTTGACGCCCACCTGCCCCACGCCGGTAAAAGCCTGGGGCCCAACCGAGCAAAGCTTCTGGTGGTCATCTATTTTTACAAACGCACACGCGGGAATACGAGTTTTTCAATGGAAAGAAATGTGGAATAAAAAACCGGGAAGTCCACATCATGCACAGACTTCCCGGTCAATTTGTTTTTGATCAGGCTTTCTTCAGAAGGGGGCTGGATTTAATGGAAGAGAACAGGGCAACGCTCATATAAGCGAAAAACCACCCCTCGGCACTGTCCTGGATGGGAGAGGCAAACATGCATGCGCAAAGGATGGTCAAAACAAACCCCCTGCACAAAAAGGTTTGGCGCATATCATCCGATCGTCCTGCCTGGACCCATTGGACTCCGAAAAATCCCAAAAAAACCAATAACCCGACGCCGCCAAATTGAACCGCTGTCATTAGAAAATCATTATGGGGATTGTCAGTTCTATTCATCTCTGTATTGGTAATGAACCTATTATACGCAGTCTCAAAACTACCTGTTCCTGTCCCGAAAATGGGATTTTCTATAATTAATTTCGCCGTATTAATATACCATTCAAGGCGCAATCCAGACGATGAATTCGCCTTGGCGGGTTGGCCGTATTCCCATGCTTTGATTTCGTTTGCAGCATGAATGACACGATTGGAGCTTGAGTTTGATGCAGATATCATAATTCCACCGAGAATAATGAAGAGCACCATAATGGAAATAATCTGTTTTTTACTTCCAACCATTGAAAGGAAATATAAAAATAATATGATAGAAATAAATTGTCCTGTTTTACCCTGTACGAGATACAACACATTGAAAAAGGCTAACAGACTGACCGTCCAGAACATAATTTTCCGACTTTTTTTCTTCTCAAAA
>JAKSBM010000881.1 GCA_022361135.1 Desulfobacterales bacterium
ATCGTCACGGGTGAGGCCCATGGCCTGGATTTGCGCTTCCATATCCATATTCTTCATTGGATTTCCAAAATTCAGGTCAAAAGTCCACCTCTTATGGCAAATTGATCCCGTTTTCTCAACCCACCATTTTCATCCCCCCCAAATCCCGGGCAGTCCACAGGATAAAATTGACGGATGTGCAACAACCGGGAAATACCACTTTAGTCGGTGCATTCCCCCCACAAGGTTCCCCATGGATCCGGGGCCGGAAAAAACCATAAAAAAGCCCCCCGGAAGACCGAAATCATTCCGGGGGGCCGTATTCCACCCCCTGATCCCCTTTTCATCTTTTGGCTATCTATAACCTTACCAGGGGAAAGCAACTTCCTATCCCTTGTTTCATTGGGATAATTATTCCCGATCCTGCCAAGCCTTTTTCAAATGTGTTGATCAGGGTGCTGTATCGCCCCATTAGATAGGCGATAGAATCCATTATTATGGTTTTAAGCCTCCAATCTCTATATATCAATGGAGTTTGAAAAGCTTTGTTTCCGAATGAAGCATAATATGGGTTTCCGTAAAGGTGATCTCTTCAATCTGTTTGAATTCACTATTAAAAAGAAAATCATTTAGATCATTGATGGAATCGGCCACCACCTCCATGAACAGATCATATTTGCCCGTGGTTACCCAAACGGAGTTTACGTTGGGTAGCACCTGGAGCTTTTGTAACACCTCCGGATGGTAGCGCTGGTGGAGATTAAGTCCGATCAATGCGGTGACTTTATTTCTCAGTTTAAAGGGATTGATCCGGGCCTCAAGCTTTAGGATACCTTCCCCGACCAACCGCCCGACCCGGTTACTGATCGTACCTTCTGAAACGCCAAGATCCCTGGCAATACTTTTAAATGATTTTCTCGCATCTTCTTGCAGCGCAATGATGATGCCTTTTTCCAGATCGTCAATTTCTCCACTTTTTTTAGCCATACAGCCTCTTTTCATTATGATTAAGTAAAGGGAAATCGCATTCTAAGTGATGATTGTCAAAAAACTATAATAAACAAAAGGGAAAAACTCAAGATTGGATGGAATTTATGATGTGTTTTTGAGCATTATTGAATATTGGGGCATAATTTTCCCAAGAGACAGATTTTTGAAATTGTAAATTTGAGGCAGGTATTCCCAGGAATCACCCTTGAATCAAGGCTTTTTGCAAAAACAAAAAACAAAGTCCATTTTGCGCAAAACACAAAAATCAGATTTATTTTTATGGCAACACATAGAATGACCAAAAAAATACTTGACATCACATTGATGTTCCGTAATGATCGAGCCACCAATAAGTTTATGAGTAAAAAATGCACATTATAACTCCACACTTTCCCTAGGAGGTAGTAATGATAAACTCCGGTTCCACCCAATCCCGCCAACCCTACCTACGAATTTTAACTGAAGATCAAATATTTGAAATTAAACGCGCCGCCTTTGACATTATGTTCAGTGTCGGCTTTAAAGTCCTCCACGAAGAAGCCAGGGCCATGCTAAAAAAAGCAGGGGCCGTGGTTGAGGGAGAATTGGTCCGGGTGCCGGAATTTATCGTCAAGCAGTGTCTGACCACAGCCCCCAACGGTTTCACCCTATACGACCGGCTGGGCAACCGGGCCCTTGAGATCGAAGGGAGGAAAAGCTATTACGGTACCTCCACGGGAAGTCCCCGGTTTAAGGATGCCAGAACCGGAGAGATCCATCCCACCAGGGTTGAAGACATCGGCATTGGAGCCCGGGTGGCCGATGCATGCGAAAATATCGATTGGGTGATGCCCATGGGGTCTTCCCAGGATGTTCCTTCAATTGTTTCCGATCTTTACGATTTTGAGGCCGTGGTCACCAACACAATAAAACCCATTGTTTTTCTGGGCTATTCCGGAAGGGGCACTCAGTTGGTGTTTGATATGGCCGCCGAGATCGCCGGAGGCAAAGATAAGCTGAGGCAAAAACCCTTCCTTGCCCTTTATCCCGAACCCATCACCCCCCTTGTCCAACCCGATGAAACCATTGACCGGATCTTTGCGGCAGCGGATAATTTCATCCCCCAGGTTCCCGGTCCCGCCCCCCAATTGGGTGCAACGGGTCCTGCAACCATGGCTGGGTTGATTACAATGATCACTGCCGAGTCTCTGATGTGTCTGGTGCTGGCCCAGCTTCGCCAGCCCGGTTGCCCTGTCTGCCTGTCCGGCAATGTCCAGATCATGAACATGGCCTCGGGGGTATTCGGGGTGGGCTATCCTGAAATGAGCCTTGGCATCTCCGCCCAGGCCGAGGTGGCCCAATCCTTTAATCTTCCCACCTGGGGATATGCAGGATGTTCAGATTCCAAACTCGTGGATGCCCAGGCCGGTCTGGAAAGTGGATTTTCCATCATCACCCAGGCCCTCTCCGGGCTCAACCTGATCCACGATGTGGGCTACCTGGACCAGGCCATGGTCTGTTCGCCTGCCCAATTGGTCCTGGGCAACGAGGCCGTAGGCATGGCCAGAAAATTTATGCAAGGCATCCGTGTGGATCAGGGAACCATCGCCAGACAGGTCATCGAAGACATCGGCCCCGGCGGTCACTATTTGGCCCATGAACACACCTTGAAACACTGCCGGGATGCGGTTTGGAATTCCAAACTCCTGGCCCGTGAACCCTATGAAACCTGGGAAGCCAAGGGCGCCAAAGATATGGCGGAGAGGATCCAGGAAAAATTAATCGATATCCTGGATAACCACCAGGTCCCGGCCATTGACGACGCAGTTCTGGCACGAATTCGGGAAATCCGGGATGCCGGTGCCAAAGAACTCCTGGCCATGGCGGAAGATAATTAACGATTCATTTCCTGGGATGGAGCTGACCGCCGGCACTTTCAGCAACATCCCCGGTCCTGCCTGACCGTTTCACTCCACAGAGCTCCTTTCAACTTTGACCCGACAGGTGCGTCCGGGAAACGAAACCGGTAACGGGCTGATATTAAAGAAAATAGAATTTCATCACATTTAAATGAGGTAGCAACATGAATAAAAAAGCAGACGCCGTTATCATCGGCTGCGGCATCATCGGCAATTGTATCGCCTTTGAATTATCCAAAAAGGGATACAAGACATTGAGCATCGATAAGAACGGCGATTCCGGTGCCGGCTCCACGGCCGGATCCTGCGCCATTGTCCGGGCCCACTACTCCACCCTTGAAGGTGTGGCATTTGCCTGGGAAGGGTTCGACATCTGGAAGAACTGGGAAGACTACTGCGAAGTCAAAGATGACTGGGGCATGGCGGAATACCGAAAATGTGGATCTGTCATGGTCAAATCCCAGGACCGCAATTGGAAAAAAATCCTTGAGCACTGGGACACCGTGGGCGTCCCCTACGAAAACTGGGATGCGGCGACCATGGAAAAACGCCTCCCCATTTTAAGCAAAACCGAATTTTGGCCCCCTTCCCGCCCCGAGGAGGACGAAAAGTTCTTCGACGATAAAGAGGCTGTTCTCGAAGGTGCCCTCTACTGCCCCGAAGCCGGATACATGTCTGATCCCAAACTGTCCACCCACAATGTCCAGGTGGCAGCAGAAGCCAAGGGAGCCGAGTTTCTGTTCAATGCAGAGATCGTCGAAATCCTGCAAGAAAACAACCAGGTCACCGGCGTAAAACTTAAAGACGGTACCGTAATCGAAACCGGCATCGTCGTCAATGTGGCCGGCCCCCATTCCAGCATCGTTAATAATATGGCCGGTGTTGAGGAAAAAAATAATATCAAGACCCGTGCGGAACGCCACGAAGTGGCCTATGTGCCCTCCCCTGCGGGATTCAATTTTGAGGCCGACGGCGTCCAGATTTCCGATGGCGACAACGGCATCTACATGCGTCCCGAAGTGGGAAACAATATCCTTGTGGGCAGTGAAGACCCCACTTGCGATACCCACCAGTGGGTGGATGATCCCGATGAATTCAACCGGAACACCACAGACGAGCAGTGGACAGCACAGATCTACAGGGCGGCCCGCCGTCTCCCGGACCTTGGTGTTCCCAATATGCACAAGGGGTTTGCCGAACTTTACGATGTGTCTTCGGACTGGCTGCCCATCTACGACAAGAGTGATCTGGGCGGATTTTACATGGCCTGCGGTTCCTCCGGCAACCAGTACAAAAACGCACCCGTGGCCGGCATGATGATGTGCGAACTCATTGAGCAGTGTGAAAAACAGGGGTTGGATCACGATAAAGATCCCCTTCAATTTAAACTGCCCAAAACCGGAGTTAACCTGGACATGGCTGCCTTCTCGCGGAACCGGGAACTGAACCCCAACTCCACATACTCCGTTATCGGTTAAAAACTAGAATTTGTACCGGGTGCGAGGGGAAAGGTTTACTCCTTCCCCCCACCGACCAGGGAACGGTTCGCTCCATGGTCGACGCAAGCACAATGGATGCTTAAAACCTTGATTCGGTTTTTGAAAAGACTATCCAAGGGAAGGTGGCCGTTCCAAGCTCCAGCAAAAACGAAAAGGAGCATTCCCAAATACCGTATGGTATTTGGGAATGCTCCAAAAGCAACCGGGTAGGCTAGTCAAAAACCATTTTAAGCATCCAAAAATTGCTTATGGTGCAAATTCCCTTGTATTTAATTGCCAGATTAGTAAT
>JAKSBM010000419.1 GCA_022361135.1 Desulfobacterales bacterium
CGTGGAATCCGTCTTCAATCTCATACATCCGCTTGATGGTGGCCAGTTCATTGCGGTACTCGATGTTTTCCCGGATATCTTTCAGGGTTTCAACGGCACCCAGAATTTTTCCATTTTCATCGGTGAGAACGGTGGCGCTTTTAACGATGGGCAGGGGCCTGTTATCCGCCGTGGTAATAACACATTTTTTATCCCGAACCATGCCCTGGGCAAACAATCCGCACCAATCCTTGCCCTCCCCTTCCCCCTTGATGTCACATCCGGTGCAATTGAGCAGGCGGCAGGAATGCCCCTTTAACTCTTCTTCACTGTATCCGGTCATGAGTTGGGCCGAATGGTTGGCGGCCAGAAACACCCCCCGGGCATCCACGATGATGATTCCGTCCTGAACCGCATCGATAATCGTTCTCCACTGCCTTCCAATTTCCATGATTCCCTCCCGTATTAGCACATTAACAGCTACGTTAACACAAAGCTAACACCTTCACAACAACCATGGCGCAACCGGGGTAACGCAACAAAACTCTGCTTGCAAATATTCCTACATATTCATATGGTTAGATTCATTTTCCTTACAATTCCATTCTCCTGGCCCGGTGTTTGCTAATCTTTTGGTAACCGAACCGGAATCGACATGCGGCCGTGCCGCGAAAATATAACATCGTTAACGTTTAACCCAAGGAGATCCAATGAAAGCAAGTCGCGTACAAACCATTGCATTGACCCTGGCACTTTCCTTTTTCCTGTTCCTGGGAACAGCCCTGGCGGAAAAACAACCCTGGATGCATGACCGGATCATGACTGTGGATAAGGTGATTGCCAATGTCACCGTCCCCATGGCCGAAAATGTCATGATCATTGATTCACGGCCTTATAAGGCCAAGTACATCAAGGGTCACATCCCCGGTGCCGTAAGCATTCCCTTCACCGAATTTGACAAGAAAAAAGAACTCTTGCCGGCCGACAAAGATGCCCTGCTGATTTTCTATTGCGGCGGTCTCAAGTGTAAGTTGAGTCATAAATCCGCCAAAAAAGCAGAAGCCATGGGCTATACCAATGTCCATGTCTTTGCCAAGGGCTTTCCGGAATGGAAGAAGCAACCCGGTGCTTACATTTCAGTGAGTGCGGAATATGTGGCCGCCAAAATTGCTGAAAACAAAAGTCTGATCGTGGATTCCCGGCCCCAGAAAACCAAATTCGACAAGGGCCACATCCCCACGGCTGTGAGCATTCCCTTTTCTCAATTTGACGCCCTCATGGGCAAATTACCCCGGGATCTTGAAACCCCCATCGTATTCTATTGCGGTGGACTCCATTGCCGCCTGAGTCACAAATCCGCGGCAAAGGCCGTGTCCATGGGGTATAAAAAGGTTTCCGTATTTTCCATGGGCTATCCGGAATGGAAAAAACTATACGGTGGAGCCTCCCAGGCCGTGGCCGTCCAAGCCGGGGAGATTGAGGGCGCCATTGACATTGAACAATTCAAAAAAATCATCACCACCAACCCCGACTCCATCTACATTGTGGATGTCCGTGACAATGACGAATTTGCCAAGGGCCATTTTAAAAACGCAGTCAACATCCCCGTGGAAAACCTGGAGCCCAAAATCGGAGGACTTCCCGATGCCAGACCCGTGGTTTATGTCTGCTCCACCGGTGCCCGCTCCGGTGAAGCCTACTACATGACCCGGGACGTGCGTGAATCCCTGGAAAAGGTTTTCTATGTTGAAGCGGAAATCAGCTTCAAATCCGATGGCAGTTTTGAAATCAAA
>JAKSBM010000687.1 GCA_022361135.1 Desulfobacterales bacterium
TACCGTGAAGCTTATGGAATACATGCAAGTAATGGGATTTTGTTTAATCATGAATCGCCGATTCGGGGCGAAACCTTTGTCACGCGGAAAATTAGCCGTGCATTGTGCCGGATTCATTTGGGAATGCAGGATTGCCTTTATCTTGGAAACATAAATGCATTACGGGACTGGGGGCATGCAAGGGATTATGTGGAAATGCAATGGCTCATGCTCCAGCAGGATAAACCGGATGATTTTGTCATTGCGACGGGAGAGCAACATTCGGTGAAAGAATTTGTGGAAGTGGGGGCAAGGGAGTTGGGAATTGCCATCGAATGGCAGGGCTGCGGTATCGAAGAAAAGGGGATCAATGTGGCAAATGGCCGAGTGATTGTGGCGGTCGATCCAAGATATTTCAGGCCCACAGAGGTCGAAACCCTTCTGGGAGACCCGTCCAAGGCCAAGAAGAATTTGGGGTGGGAACCCCGGATCGGATTTAAAGATTTGGTCAGGGAAATGATTCATTCCGACCTTGAACAGGCCAAGAAAGATGAGTTTTGTCAGAGGGCGGGGTTTGAGGTTTACCACCATAATGAATAAATCCGATAAAATATTCGTTGCTGGTGCAACGGGGATGGTGGGAAGTGCTATTTTAAGGCGCCTTTCCCAAAATGGGTATACCAATATAATCGGAAGCTATAATTCCAAACCTCCCCTGTGTGAGGAAAATAATGGTTTAAAGTTTTTGCAGTTGGATCTAAAGGATCAGGACGGGGTTAATCGGTTGTTTCGTGATGAAAGACCGGCATATGTATTTCTTGCCGCGGCCAGGGTAGGGGGGATTCATGCGAATGATGTTTATCCCGCAGACTTTATTTATGACAATCTGGCAATTCAAACCCATATCATCCATGCTGCATACGAACATAAAGTTCAGCGGCTTCTTTTTTTGGGGTCCTCTTGCATCTATCCAAAAAAATCTCCCCAACCCATGAGGGAAGATTATCTGTTATCCGGTCACCTGGAACCGACCAATGAGCCCTATGCCATTGCAAAAATAGCCGGAATTAAAATGTGTGAGTCTTATAACCGACAGTATGGGACACGATTTCTGGCGGTTATGCCCACAAATTTGTACGGGCCCAATGATAATTTTGATCTTGAGACTTCCCATGTCCTTCCCGCTCTTATTCGAAAATTTCACGAAGCAAAGTTAAAATGCTCAGCCAAGGTGGTTATCTGGGGGACGGGATCTCCAAGAAGGGAATTCCTTCATGTGGACGACATGGCCGACGGCTGTATCCATGTAATGACATTACCCGATAGGGATGTTGATAAAAATTTGACGCAGTACCCCACTCCGTGTTTCGTGAACCTGGGAACCGGAAAGGACTGCACCATCAAAGAGCTGGCACAGATTGTCAAAGAAACGGTCGGCTTTAAAGGGCTGCTTGAATTTGACGTCTCCAGGCCGGATGGAACCCCCCGGAAATTATTGAATGTCACACGGCTTAGTGGGTTGGGGTGGGAATCAAAAATCCAATTGAAAGATGGCATTGCCCATACCTATGAATGGTTCATTAAGAATCAAGTCCGCTCTGATTAGATAGGGCCCATGGTGCAGCGTTTCACTTTTTGGGTCACCCTTTTTGCCTGCGTTGCAATGGGCTATGTTCATACCTTTGAATATCTTCAACATGAGGATCAGCCTGTACCCGTGGATACCGTTGTGCTGTTCCTCGGGCCCGTTACCCAGGACAGAATTTGGAAAGCAAGGCAACTCCTCATGGACGGATATGCTAAGCGACTTATCATTCCATCCCAAAATTTTGTTTTTCCCGCCAGCCATGATGTCTTTTCGTTGAAAGACGGAAAGTTAAAAGAAAATAAGTATTTTCACAGGGTTCAAAATGGGCATTCGTATCCATATTACTATGAAAATACCCACATCGAAGCGTTGGAAACAAAGCGGATGATGGATATGGCCGGTTACTCATCCGCCATAATTATTGGCGGGCCTTTCCAGATGAGGCGGATTCGGATTATTTGTAAAAATGTATTTCATCCTGGAGATTATCGACTGAAATTTGTGGGAAGTCGATTTGTCTGTCAAGGGAATTCCAGATTTCGGTTTTACTTAACAAACATGGAAAAATTCATTTCTGAATATACCAAAATTTTGGGGTTTTGTGTGTATCAGAACTTGGGCCCATCAGAATAGGGACTGTTTCTAAAATTATCTAGACTTTTGATCTATTCCATGATTGAATGCATTTCATGAGTAGACACGATGTGACAGACGAAGATTGGCAAGTGGTTCAGCCCTACTTGGAATAAAAATGGAATGATTCAAGAGGCAGTCAATCAAAGGATCTACGATAATGTTTAATGGTGTGCTTTGGATTTTAAACAAAAATAGGGTGTAACAGAAGCGGGTTGCATCCTAAAATTCACTCTATTGTGGATGGTTTGGTCAATCCTGTGAGAATCAGGCTCACAGGAGGAAAAGTCCATGACGTCGTTCTCGCCATTGAAATGATTTATGGTGTCTCGTTGGATTCCATTTTAGCTGATTGGGCCTATGATGCCGACCAGTTATTTCTTTTGTAA
>JAKSBM010000489.1 GCA_022361135.1 Desulfobacterales bacterium
ATTCTGCCCCAGGCCCAACAAGAGGTATTGACGGGCTGCCTGGCCCGGTTGAAACGGGTGCAGCGGTATGTGGGGTACGGCAATTTTGCCCTTCTGGGGTTTGACCAGGCCATTTATCTGGCCCGGAATTATAGTCGTAGCGGTGCCTTCACCCGGGTTGAATTGGATTTCATGGAGATGATTTTTTATAACCGGGCCGATGCCTATGGCTTCATGGGGGAAAAGCCCATTGAATCCATCACCCAGGAGATTTCCCGCAAAAGAATCAAAAAGATTCCCCGGACCGGGAATTACCTCTATCGGGGAGAGCCTGAAAAGGTCTATGCCAGTATCCTCAAACAGGTGGGCAAAGATGCCGTCCTCACCTCCGGGGTCAGGGGGGTCATGAAGCAATTCCTCCTTTTCCTGGCCAAGGCAAAGTCCAGTAAGGGGAATCTGTCCATGGCCTCCCGGTCTTTAGCACCACCGGGCTATTCCTTCCACGGCATTGGTGATTTCGATGTGGGAAAAAAGGGATACGGCATAGACAATTTTACGGAACGGTTCACCGAAACCCAGGTCTACCAGAAGTTGGAAGATCTGGGATATATTCGTTTCCGCTATGAGCGGAATAATAATTTGGGAGTTCGCTTCGAACCCTGGCACATTGAAGTGGTTTAAATGGGCCGGGTAAGGGGTTTTAATAAAATAATAATCGGGAGTGAAATGGAGTAATGATTAAAGATGAAAAACAATAACCTGGTGACCAGACAGACCCTCTTTCTTTGCATTGCAGTGGCCTTGACCATTGGATTCATCGGCGGTGCCGCCTTTACCTCTTTTAAATTGGCCGCCCCTTCGGCCCCGGGTCCGGGGATGCCCCCCCAGGCCGGCAAGAAACAGATGCCGCCGGCCCCGGATAATTCGGCCCAGATTGCCGCCCGGATTCTGAAAATAGAGCAGTTCCTCAAGGAAAACCCCAATGATGCAGATGCCTGGGCCAACCTGGGAAATCAATTCTTTGACAGCAACCGATTTGCCGATGCCATTGAGGCCTATGAAAAATCCCTTTCCCTGAAACCGGACAATGCCCATGTCCTCACCGACCTGGGGGTCATGTACCGGAGAAATGAGAACCCCCAAAAGGCCGTTGAAATGTTTGACAAGGCCATTGGGGTGGATCCTTCCCTGGGGACGCCCCGGTTTAACAAGGGAGTCGTTCTCATGCACGATCTGGAAAACATGGCCGGTGCCATCAAAGCCTGGGAGGAGCTGGTGACTATCAATCCCATGGCCCAGACCCCGGGTGGAGAATTGGTGGCCGAGGTATTGGAGCGGCTGAAAAAGAACCAGTGATTCATTCCCACCCTTTAATATCAGGGGCCCCGGAACTTCAAGGCTGGGCCCTTGATATCATCTTTAAGCCCATTCGCCACATCTATTTTCGCCTGGATCCCCGGAAACGGCGGATTCGGATTTCCGCCCCAAGGGGCGTGAGCCCCCAGGTTCTGGACCGGGCCATTGCCGGTAAGTTGGCCTGGATGATCCGTCAGGTCCAGGGATTTCAGAACAAAAGCCATTCCCCCGAGGGGGGGGCACGTCCCCGTCCCGGTTATGTCCAGGGGGCCATTCACCATGTGGCGGGAAAACCCCATCGCCTGAGTGTTTTTCCCGGTCGTCCCCGGGTGGAATTGATGGGGGAGGGGGAACTTATGCTCCAGGCCCCGGAGGGGGCAACCCAAAAGGATTGCGCCGGGATCCTCGATCAATGGTATCGGAATCGACTGCGATCTGAAGCCCGGCCCCTGGTTAAGAAATGGGAACCCGTACTGGGGGTGAGGGTCCATGAGTTGCGCATCCGGCGCATGAAAACCCGGTGGGGCTCTTGTAATGTCCGGGCCCATCGCGTCTGGCTGGCCCTGAACCTGGCCCAGGTGGCACCGGAACTCATGGAGTATGGGTTGGTCCACGAGATGGTTCATCTATTGGAACCCTCCCACAACAGACGTTTCCATGCTTTTATGGATCAATTTCTGCCCCGGTGGAAGGCGTTGAAACAACAGCTCAATGCCAGTTCATCCTTCCTGGTTTGATTCCATGTTCACCGTGGTTTTCCCTAGGCTTTTCTTGCTGTTTTAAATATGATGTGGTAAACAGCCGCATTACATCACCCCCCGGCATATGCAAGGCATCTGTCTCCCGAGGGGGATCACCGTTCCGGATGGCAAAAAAAAAAAGAAAAATACCCTCATACGATTAAAGGCAGACGAGCGGGAGCTTCGGAAACGCATCATCATAGATGCGGCCCGTGAGGTGTTTGGGAAAAAAACATATGACCAGGTGAGCATGGCAGAAATTGCCCGGACCGCCGGCATTGCCAAATCTTCCATTTACACCTATTTTAAAAACCAGGAAGAACTCTATGCCCGCATCGCCTGCCTGGACGCCGACGAATTCATTTCCCAGGCCAGGGATCGTATAGCCGAAGATGGGACCCCCTCCCTGCCCATGGTGATTTCCTTTTTCATCGACTATTATATCCAAAGGGAATCCCAATGGCGGATGATCACCCATCTGGCCTTGCACGGCAGCCGGGATTCCCGGGTGGTGGCCGATCTAAATCAGGCCGGTCGCGGAATTCTGGACCTCTTTGAACAGATTTTCCAGACCATGAATTATCCGGGCCGGGAACGGATCATGGCCCACACCCTTTTTTCCAGCCTCAGTGGGATTCTCATTGCCTACCGGAATTATCCGGGGCGACCCGAGGCGGAACGCATCGCACACATGCATCGCATTGGAGACCAGCTCCAAAAGGTCATGACCATGGCCGTGGATGCCCAAGGAAGTTAAACCATGCAGAAAATCATAACCGATCCCCGTCTGGACCCCATGGGACAGATGATTGTGGATTATTTGAACGGCCGGACCCAGGCCAGGGTGGAGGTCTTTTCCCCCCACCTGGAAATGGGGGAGATGACCGGTGAAATGCTCTGTCGCCCATTTGAAGATATGTCGGCCATGGAACAGGATGCCCTGTCCCGATGCCGGGGACGGATTCTGGATGTGGGGGCGGGAAGCGGCTGCCACAGCCTATGGCTCCAGGACCGGGGCGAGGACGTCTCTGCCCTGGAAATTTCCCCGGGCTGCATCCGCGCCATGGAAAAGCAGGGGGTCAACACCATCCTTTATGATTCCTTTTTCCGGTTGAAGACAGATCCCTTTGACACCATTCTCATGCTCATGAACGGCATTGGTCTCTGCGGGACCCTGGAGGGGGTGAAGCTTTTCTTTCAGCATCTGCCGCAGCTGCTGGACGACCAGGGGCAGGTCCTGGTGGACTCAACGGACCTTGGCGCCTATGCTCCGGTGGACTCCCCGGAAGACCCCGAGGATTCTGAACCCGGCCTGGGGTTCTGGGAAACCCAGTTTTCCGTTACCTATGGCGGATTGCAAAGTCCGGATTTTGATTGGATATACATGGATTTTGAAACCCTTTCCTACCATGCAGATCTCCATGGTTTCCAATGCCGTTGCATCCATCAAGGGGAACGGGGAAAGTACCTGGCCCGCATCCGGAGGAAATCCTGAAATATTGGCACTCCTTACCTGGACATGTTACAATTACTAACTTGTGAATATTGAAAGACATAAAATGAAATCCAGACCTCCGTGGCTGGGCTCCCTTATATTTTTAGGATTTTTGATTTTGCTCCTGGTTACCGGATACCGGAATCTGGATTATAATTGGCAGTGGTATCGCATCTGGCCCTATTTGTTTTCCTTTGAAAATGGTCGTTTTGTGGCCGGTGCACTCATGGAGGGGCTTTGGATCACCTTTAAGATTTCCCTTTACGGCCTGGGCTTCTCCCTGGTCATCGGCGTCTGTTCTGCCCTGGCCCGGCTATCGCCATATCCTGTTTTGCGATTTTTTTCCTGGCTCTATGTGGAAGTCATCCGAAACACCCCCCTGCTTATCCAGATTTTTGTGATCTATTTTGTGGTGTCTCCGGTGGTGGATCTCTCTGCATTTGCCTCGGCTGTCATCGCCCTGAGTTTGTTTGAGGGGGCATACAGTTCCGAGATTATCCGTTCCGGCATCGTGAATCTGCCCCGGGGCCAATACGAGGCTGCCCAGAGCCTGGGACTTTCCGTTCCCGTCACCTATTATAAGGTCTTGATTCCCCAGATGTTGCGCCAGACATTGCCCATGCTGGCGGGTCAATCGGTCTCCCTGATCAAGGACTCCGCCCTGGTCAGCACCATCTCCATTTACGATCTGACCATGCAGGGCCAGAAAATCGTCTCCCAGACCTTTTTGACTTTTGAAATATGGTTTGTTGTGGCATTATGCTACCTGTCCATTACCGTTACCCTTTCTTTCATCATTCGTCGATTTGAAAAAAGGATGACCTTTATTCAATAATTCCAATGTCCCAAAAAGGAGAATTCCATGAAACGATGTATTGTAATGGCTATTTCCCTGTTGTTCCTTTGTGTGTCAATGGCCGTGGCCGGCGATATCAGTAATCAATTGGTCCAGGAAAGCGTCATCGAAAAAATTCAAAAGCGCGGGGTGATCCGGGTGGGGATGTCCACCTTTGTCCCCTGGGCCATGAAGGATAAAACCGGCCGACTCATTGGATTTGAAATTGATGTGGCCCGGAAACTGGCCAAAGACATGGGCGTGGATGTGGAATTTGTTCCCACGGCCTGGTCCGGGATCATTCCGGCCCTGCTTACGGGAAAATTCGATGTCATCATCGGCGGCATGGGCATCACCCCGGAACGAAATCTCAAGG
>JAKSBM010001049.1 GCA_022361135.1 Desulfobacterales bacterium
ATCATAAATGCTAATATAGAATAGTCATCTTTTGTTTTTTTAAATTAGTGGATTAAAGGGTTCTACATATTTTCGGTGTTAAGAGATTCTGAAGATTGATTTTGATCTATTGGCAGGTTTGCGGCGGACACGGCTTCATGGGCGTGGGCGCCGCCGTAGCCCCGGCCATCTGCCGGGATATCTATGACGCCTTCAAGGCGGGCAAGATGGAAGAGGCCCAGGCCGCCCATCGCAAGCTGTGCAAGATCATGGAGGTGGTCTTTGCCCTGCCGTTTCCCGGTTCCCTCAAGGCATCCGTGGAAGTTCAGGGTTTCGCATGCGGCCACGCGCGGCGGCCGTCTGCAGCCATTGATCAGGAAGGAAGAAGGCAGATTCAGAATGTTCTGGTTCAAACCGGAGTCATGAGCAAGTAAGTCCTCTCCCCCTTCAATCCAACCCCAGACAGCCCCATTCCGTCGCTCACCGGCGGGGTGGGGCTGTTTTTATTTCCTTCGTATTTTCCATTTCCCAAAAAGCAAAATATTTTTGTCAAATCCAGGACAAATATTTTTTTCATCCATCGGATGGTAAAAATATTTGTCGCGTTTGTTTCGATTGTTTTTTTCTTCTTCCTAAAAAATCCAAGTTTGAATTGCCATTGATTTCAACGGCTAAGGGGGTTCTTGCCGGGTGGGGCAGGGGGCTTGTCTTATTTCGGTACACCCCTTGCAATCCGGACTTGATCAGTCGCAGTTAGGACATGCCGTGGAACGCCTTCCCCGGTTTGATTTTGTTTGCCAACGGCGGCTGATGAATTGAACCCATTTGGGGCAGGGAGACGGAGTGACCTCCTTGGCAATCCTGGAAGATACATTCCTCCGTTCCCTGGGGAACCGGTTTTTGAAATCGGTTTTCCCGGGAAATGCCCGGCCCCGCAAATACTTTATATTTTATTGAGGAGTCCGACCGATGATTAAACCCTTCAAAGTAAATGTGCCCGAAGAAACCCTGGCGTACATCAAAAAACGGGTAACCGATTACCCCTGGCAATACGGGCCCGATGACGGAAGCTGGTACTACGGCACCAACATCGATTACCTGAAGGAATTCTGCGACTACTGGGTCAAGGAATACGACTGGCGCAAATACGAAG
>JAKSBM010000553.1 GCA_022361135.1 Desulfobacterales bacterium
AAGCGTGGAAACGGCCCTGTCCGTGGTGGTGGACCTTTTATCCAACACCCTGGGCTTTGACTCCATCCGGGTGACCCGGTCCTAGGGCGGTATGAGAAAGCGCATGGTCATCATGGGGGCAGGGGGCTGTGGGAAAACCTCCCTGGCCCATGTTCTGAGCCGGTACCAGGGGCCGTTAAAACGGACCCAGGACATGATTTTCAAGGGCCCCACCCTGGACGTTCCCGGGGCCTACCTGGAGATCCCCTGGATGTACCGGAATCTCATTTCGGCGGTGCAGAACCATGGAAATTGCGTCCTCATGCTGGTGGACCAAACCGCCCCCTCAAGCCTGGGGGCACCGGGATTTGCCCAGGTCTTTTCCTGCCCCGTCTTCGGGGTGGTGACCAAGGTGGATGAAAAACCGGAGAACCAAGGGCGCTGCCACAGGGAGCTGGAACGGCTGGGGGTATCCCGGCCCTATTTTGAAATCAGCACCCGCACCGGAGAAGGAATGGACGGGCTGGAAAGCCAATTGCAGGAATTTATGGAGGACAGATGAAATTTATCACCGAAGTCTATCTCAGGGGAGAATACCGCAAGGCCCCATTCACGGAATTTGTCCTGGAAGAGGGGCTGCGCCTCACCCCCGGTGCCCGGGAATTCCTGTCCGACCGGCGCATTGAGCTGTGCACCCCGCCGGATCCCGCCGCCATTGAAGAAATGGATGGGGAAAGGGAATCCGCGGAAAAGGAACAGATGCCTCCGGCATTGCCCCAGTCCCTTCCGGCCCGTTGGGGGGCCCGACTGGCATCCCTGGAGAATCTCTTCCTTATCACGGCCCAGGAATTGTCCGGCCTGGATGTGAACCTGTCCCGGGAAATCCTGGAACTCTTCCCGACCCTGGCCGCCTTGAGAAACGCGGACAGCAGGGGGGAAGGCGCTCCCTTCAGCCCCTGCACCGGCATGGACGAAGCCGGGGCGGAAATGGGCAATTGTTTTGATCTGGCCCCCTTTCACCTCACCCTGGCCTGTGCCCCCCAGTTGTTGAAGCTGGACCGGCTGCGCTGCGCCGTCAACGAGGTCAAGGTGGAGGCCATCCAGGATGCCCGGACCGTGGAAGCCCTGAACTGCCTGATCAACCGAGTATCCCAATTAATCTGTACCACCCTGGGAGGAAATGAATGTCAACGGAAAAGCTAAATTTTGCCCAATGCGACCAATTGGTCCAGGCCTTTGAAACCGTGGTGGAAACCCCCATCAAGGGGACTTCTTCGGTCTATTACACCGGGGTGGACCTGGGCACCGCCTGTGTGGTGGTGGCGGTTCTGGATGAAAACCATGAACCCGTGGCCGGGGCCTATCGCTGGGCCGACGTGGTCCGGGACGGCATGGTGGTGGATTACATCGGAGCCGTGCAGATCGTCAGGGAACTCAAGGAAGAAATCGAAGCCAAGCTGGGTGTGGAACTCATCCACGCCGCCGCGGCCATCCCCCCGGGCACCGATGCCCTGGACGGCGGGGCCGTGAAAAATGTGGTCCAGGGGGCCGGGTTTGAACTCACCGGACTCTTTGACGAATCCACGGCCGCCAATGCCGTGCTCAATATCAAGGACGGGGCCGTGGTGGACATCGGGGGGGGGACCACCGGGATTTCCATTTTCAAGGATGGGGAACTGGTCCATGTGGCCGACGAAGCCACCGGCGGCACCCATTTTTCCCTGGTGGTTTCCGGGGCCTATGGGATGGATTTTGCCCAGGCCGATCTCTTCAAGCGGAATCCGGACAACCATGCCGAACTGCTGCCCGTGCTCCGGCCGGTGATGGAAAAGGTCTCCTCCATTATTTCAGATCACATTGCCCCCCACCATGTGCGGGAAATTGCCCTGGTGGGCGGCACCTGTTGCCTCACCGGCATTGAAGAGGTCATTGGAAGCAAGACCGGGATCCATACACACAAGCCCAAGAATCCCATGTTCGTCACCCCCCTGGGCATTGCCCTGAATTGCAAGGCGGAGGATTAATCCATGCTGGTTGCAGAGCTCGTTGGAAATGTATGGGCCACCCGGAAGCTGGACAGCCTCAATGGATTGAAATTCATGCTGGTGGAGGTGGTGGGGGGACCCGAGGCCGGGCGTCGCCTGGTGGCCGTGGACACCATCGGTGCCGGATTTGGAGACCGGGTGCTGGTCTGCACCGGTTCCTCGGCCCGGCGCATGTTCGACAATCACGATATCCCCGTGGATGCGGCCATTGTGGGCATCATTGACGCGGATTGTAATATTTCAGGAGAAAATTAAGATGGAATTACTGGAATCCGTAAAACAGGCCGGTGTGGTCGGTGCCGGTGGCGCCGGTTTCCCCACCCATGTGAAGCTGGCAGCCCAGGCAGAGTACATTCTCCTCAACGGGGCCGAATGCGAGCCCTTACTCCGGGTGGATCAGCAGCTCATGGCCATCCACCCCGATGAAATCATCCAGGGGCTGGCCATGGCCGGGGACCAGGTGGGTGCCCAATATGTGGTCATCGGCATCAAGGATAAGCACAAAAAGGTCATTGCCATCCTGGATGAAAGGATCAAGGCCCTGGGCCTGGATCAAAAAGTGGCCCTCCACGCCCTGCCCGATATCTATCCGGCCGGGGACGAACAGGTCCTGGTCCACGAGGTCACCGGTCGTGTGGTCCCCGAAGGGGGAATTCCCCTCCAGGTGGGCTGTGTGGTGGTGAACTCGGAAACCGCCATGAACATTTACCATGCCGCCCAGGGCAGGGCCGTCACCCACACCTGGCTCACCCTGGCCGGGGACATCCCCAGGCGCCTCACCCTGAAGGTGCCCGTGGGCACCCCCATCCGGGAGGTCCTGGCCCTCACCGGGCTCACCGACTTTTCCGACTATGCCGTCATCGACGGCGGTCCCATGATGGGCGGGGTCCTGGCCGATCTGGACGGCCATGTTTCCAAGACCAGTAAGGGTTATATCCTTTTAAAGAAAAGCCATGGCCTCATTGCCAAGAAAACCCTGACCCCCCAGGCCGCCTCCCGCATGAACAAGGCCGCCTGCGCCCAGTGCCGCATGTGCACGGATCTCTGCCCCCGGTATCTCATGGGCCATGCCATTGAGCCCCATAAGATGATGCGCCTGGCCAATTACGGCGGAGACCAGGGCGCGGAACTGGCCCAGCTCTGCTGTTCCTGCAATCTGTGCCAGCTCTTTTCCTGCAGCCAGGGGCTCTACCCCCGGTTTGCCAATGATGCGGCCAAGGCCAAGTCCGCGGAACAGGGCATCCGTTACACCCCGGAAGAAAAGGAGTACACCCCCCGTGAAATGCGGGCCTTCCGCCTCATTCCCTCCAAGCGCCTCATCGCCCGGCTGGGACTGACGGCCTTTGATGCCCCTGCACCGGTGGAATCCATTGACCTGGATCCCCAGGAAGTCTGTGTGGGCTGCAAACCCCATGTAGGCGCACCGGTGGACGCCTGTGTTGCCGTGGGGGACCGGGTGGACGCGGGCATGATCATCGGCGATGTGGCCCAGGGCAATTTGGGCGCCCCCATCCACGCCTCCATCTCCGGACAGATTACCCGGATCACCCCTGAATGTATCACCATAAGGAAAGACTGATATGAGAAACGCAATCGGAATGGTGGAATTCACCAGCATCTCCCGGGGCATCTACGCCGCCGACCAGATGGTTAAAACCGCGGATGTGGACATTATCACGGCCATGTCCACCTGTCCTGGAAAATACATTGCCGTGGTCAACGGGGATGTTGCCGCCGTGCAGAATTCCGTGGAAGCCGGCTGCACCGCCGGCGGGGAATACCTCATTGATTCCATGGTGATCCCCAACGTGGATTCCGGGATTTTCCCGGCCCTGTCCGGGGCATCCATGCCCGAGGATCTCCAGGCCATCGGCATTTTGGAATGCTTTTCCCTGGCCGCCATGATCACCACGGCCGATGCCGTGCTCAAATCCGCCGAGCTGGATGCCATTGAGCTCCGCCTGGGCAACGGTTTGGGCGGCAAGGGCTTTTTCACCTTTACCGGGGATGTGGCTGCGGTCCAGGCCGGTGTGGATGTGGGCCGGGCCATTGCCGGGGAAAAGGGTGTTCTGGTCAATGCGGAAGTGATTCCCTCTCCCTCGGAGCGGGTATTGTCTTCTCTTTTATAAGTAATTGTAACCGACACAGAAACAAGGAGTGGAGGTATGAAAAAACTCATATGTGCCAAGGACATTGATGCCTTGATCCAGAAGGGGGAAAAGCAGCTTTTCATCGAAGCCAAGACCCTGGTCACCCCCTCTGCCCGGGATGCTGCCCAGGCCAACGACATTGAAATCGTTGTGGGAACCCCGGTGGTTGAATCCGCCCCCCAGGCCGAAGCCTGCGTTGCACAGGCCGGTGATGCCGGCATTTCCAGCGACATGATCTACACCGTGCTCAAATCCATGGTGGAAAAGGGAATGCTCCAGGACATCTTTGGCCAGGATCTGCCCTATGTCTCCGAATCCCATGATTCCGGCCTCAAGCTGGTCCGGGGATCTTCCGTGAAAATGGAAAAACTGGACACGGGCAATGCCGGGGACAAGGTCTCCTATAGAGAATTGGTGGGAAAACCCCAGGGCAAGCTCTCCGCCGGATTCCTGGAAGTGGAGGATTCTCGGTTTGACTGGGAGCTCTCCTACGAAGAGATCGATTATGTGGTGGAAGGCAGCCTCACCGTGGAGGTGGACGGCAAATCCTTCACCGCCCACGCCGGTGACATGTTCTTCCTGCCCAATGGGTCCAAGGTGGTCATGTCCGCGGACAAGGCCCGGGTCTTCTACGCCACCTACCCGGCCCTTTAGGATTTTAAGCCATGAAAGCGCTTGGACTCATAGAAACCCGGGGCCTGGTACCGGCGGTGGAAGCGGCCGATGCCATGGTCAAAGCCGCCCATGTGGAATTGGTGGGCCGGGACATGGTGGGAGCCGGTCTGGTGACGGTGACGGTGACCGGAGACGTGGGGGCGGTGAAGGCCTCCGTGGATGCGGGAGCCGCTGCGGCCCAGCGGGTGAACCCCCAGGCCATTGCCTCCTGCCACGTGATTCCCCGTCCCGATGGGAGCATTGCTTCCATCCTGGGGCCGGGAGACGACCCAACCGATGACGGACCGAAGGGATCCGGGGATCATACCCCTACAAATCAGGGCCCCAAAGATCCCGAACCCGCAGAGCCGGCCGTGGAATCCCCCGTTGAAACCGAAGGGGACACCGATCCGGAAACGGGCGTTGAAAAGGACATCTCAATCCCAGAACCGACCGGGGACTCTCTCCCCCAGGACGGAACTGATATCCAGGACACCACCGCGCCGGCCGAAAACGAGGCCGACCTGGAGGCTGCCCAGGAACCAACCCCAAATGAGATGGCCCTGGAAACGCCCCGGATGGAGGAAGTCCCTTCCGTTGACGAGGCTCCGGTTGAAACCGTACCCGTGGAAGCCCCACAGGCCCAGGAAGAACCGACCCGGGATTACGTCCTCCAGGTCGAGGCGGATCGGCTGACCCCCAAGGCCGTGGATTCCCTGGTGGCCGTCCATGGGCTTGAAAAAAGCCTGGGCGCCCTGGAGGGGATCACCGTGGCACGCCTGAAAAAACTGGCCCGGAAATACAAGAGTTTCCCCTTGAACGGGAAAAAGATTTCCCGGGTGAACAAAGAGAGCCTGATGGGAGCCTTTAAATCCCATTATGAAAACAGCTAGCACTCGAAAGGAGTAACCCAGAGTGGAAAATATGGATTACGATCTGCGTTCCGTACAGGAAGTCCGCAACCTGGCCCGTCTGGGACAGATTGCCACGGAACAGATTAAAAACTACACCGAAGACCTCATTGACAAGATTCTGTGCAACATGGTCAAAACGGCCAAGGCCCACGCCGTGGAGCTGGCCCGCATGGCCGTTGAGGAAACCGGTTTCGGCAAGGCCGAGGATAAGACCTACAAGAATCACATGGCCTCTGTCCTGCTCTACGATTCCATCAAGAACATGAAGACCTGCGGCATCATCAATGAAGATGCGGAAAACAAGGTCATTGAAATTGCCGAGCCCGTGGGCCTGGTCATGGGGATCATCCCCTCCACCAACCCCACCTCCACGGCATTGTTCAAGATGATGATCGCCCTGAAATCCCGCAACGCCATCATCATGAGCCCCCACCCGGCGGCGGCCAAGTGCACCATGAAGACCGTTGAACTCATGGCCAAGGCGGCCGTGGAAGCCGGTGCCCCGGCCAACATCTTCTCCTGCATTTCCATGCCCTCCATGCCGGCCACCAAGGAGCTCATGCACCACCCCGACGTGAATATGATCATTGCCACGGGCGGACCGGGCATGGTCAAGGCCGCCTACAGCGCGGGCAAACCCGCCCTGGGCGTGGGTGCGGGCAACTCCCCGGCCTACATTGAAAAAACCGCCCTCATCCCCCAGGCCGTGAAGAATATCATGGCTTCCAAGACCTTCGACCATGGGACCATCTGTGCTTCGGAACAGTCCATCATCGTAGAAGAGTCCAACCGGGATGCGGTCATTGCCGAATTCAAGAACCAGGGTGCTTACTTCATGACCGCCGAAGAGACCGCCAAGGTTTGCGGTCTGCTCTTTAAGAACGGTCACAACATGAATGCCAAGTTCGTGGGCAGAGCCCCCCAGGTCATTGCCGAAGCCGCCGGTTTTTCCGTGCCCTCCACGGTTCGGGTCCTCATCGGGGAACAGCAGAGCTGCCAGGATCCCCTGGCCTATGAAAAGCTCACCACGGTTCTGGGCTTCTACACCGTTAAAGATTGGCACGAGGCCTGTAAGCTGAGCATTGAACTGCTCCAGAACGGCATCGGCCACACCATGAGCCTGCACACCGAGGACGAAAACATTGTCCGGGAATTCAGCGTAAAGCCGGCCTCCCGTATCCTGGTGAACACCGGGGGAACCCAGGGGGGCACCGGTGCCTCCACCGGCCTTTTCCCCTCCTTCACCCTGGGTTGCGGTACCTGGGGCGGCAGCTCCATTTCCGACAACGTCACCCCCATGCACCTGGTGAACGTGAAACGGATTGCTTACGGCATCAAGGATTGCGCCACCCTGGCCCTGGAAGACCCCACCTTTGATTACCCCGAGCTCAACGGTACTTCCCCGGCCTCCTGCCGCAGTGCCTGCGAAGCCCCCATGGACAATGTGGCCGCTGCGGCCCAGACCATGGACAAGGCCCAGCTCATGGACGTGATCAATTCCCTGGTGAGCGCCATCCGGGAAGAGGCCAAGTAATGAGCAGTTACGACGCTTTGGTCAAACTATTAAGCGATGCCCTGGCCGATGCCGGGGTATCCCTGGACACCCTGGCCCAGGATGCGCCCCCTGCACAGGCACAGCCCGGGACCACTGCCGCGGAAGACAACGACGTCATTCCCGTGGGGGTGTCCAACCGCCACATCCATTTGTGCCAGGCACATGTGGATGCCCTCTTTGGAGAGGGACACTCGCTGTCACCCATCAAAGAACTCTCCCAGCCCGGCCAGTATGCCTGTAAGGAAACCCTGACCATCTGCGGCCCCAAGGGGGCCATTGAAAAGGTGAGGGTCCTGGGGCCGGTGCGGAGTAACACCCAGGTTGAAGTCCTTGCCGGTGATGCCTTTAAGCTTGGCATAACCGCCCCGACACGGTTGTCCGGGGACGTCAACGGAACCCCGGGGGTCACCATGATCGGCCCGGCCGGTTCCGTCCAGGCCAACGAAGGTCTGGTGGTTGCACAGCGCCACATTCACATGAACCATGATGATACCCGTCGCCTGGGCGTTCGGGACGGCCAGATCGTGGCCGTTCAGCTGGACGGTCCCCGGGGCGGTGTGTTTCACAACGTCATGGTCAGGGCCACGGATAGCTCGGCCCTGGAATTCCATGTGGACATTGAAGAGGCAAATGCCATGAACATTAATTCGAAATCCCGGATCAAGATTGTCAAGTGATTGGGAATTGCGGATTAAGATTATAAATAGACGTTTATTTTTTTAAGGAGTCAGAACGATGAGTAAATCCGATGCATTGGGAATGATTGAAACCAAAGGTCTGGTGGGCGCTGTGGAAGCAGCCGATGCCATGGTAAAAGCTGCCAACGTTACCCTGGTGGGTCGTGAGCAGGTGGGATCCGGTCTGGTCACCGTCATGGTTCGCGGTGATGTGGGCGCTGTAAAGGCGGCCACCGACGCCGGTGCCGCTGCTGCGGAACGCGTGGGCGAAATTGTTTCCGTCCATGTCATCCCCCGTCCCCACAATGAAGTGGAACTGATTCTGCCCGCCAAGGGAGAATAAGTCTTTGACCATCCCGGCGGCCCTTTTACGGGCGGCCGGGATGGTCGACATCTAAAGAAAAGGCCGTGGCATTCCCATGGAAAGCCTCCGGCCATACAAAGAACCCGGGCCTTGG
>JAKSBM010000421.1 GCA_022361135.1 Desulfobacterales bacterium
GAATCCGAAACCGGAAAATCAATTTAAGGGTCCATCTGAACAGCCTGAAATAACCCTGCCCGGAAGGCCCAGGGCCAAGGTCCATACACATGGACGGGCGACATCGACCGCGGAGGCCCCCCCTCCCCCCGGTAATTGCCCGATGGAATGGGGTCGGCACGCAGACGACCCCACGAAAACGGGGCCACCCCGACGGGTATAACGATTCCATAGCCGTTCTCAAAAATATCTTCCCAAACCATGGGCAAAGTTTGCCATTGCCCCGGGCCAGTCCATGTATGAAATTCAGCCCCACCCAATGGGAGTATTATTTTTAATATTCACCCGGGTTCAAAAATTTTCCCAACGGGGTGGGCCGACCATGGAATTTACCAGTCCCAACCCAGGGAATCAGGCGATGGCAGGGGAATCTGTCTCCCCCCGTCGTCGCCGGGTTGGGAAAAAAACCCCGGGATCAAATGGACAAAGGCCCCATCCCCCTGCGGCGTATCCAATGCGCCCCCAAACGCCTTCCATGGGAACCCTATTTCAAAATTCACCACCCCACGAAGATGGTAAATAAACTCATAATTTAAGGGCAGTTAGCTCCCCACCTTCCATCCCTGAAAGCCCCACACTTAATATTGCATTCCCCCCCCACATGGGATAGGCTTTTTCCATTGTGCACGGCTCCACCTTGGACGGTCCGCATCCCGCCCCTCCCCCTTGCCGTAATGTTCAGTTTATGATAGGAGGTGCCAAAAATTCTATAATGGGGAATTCTATGACCATATCATTCTTAGGCAAAGAATTAAGCCGCCCCACGGTGCTGGCTTCGGGGGTCCTGGGCAACAGCCGCGACATCCTGGAGCGGGTCCACCGGAACGGATGCGGCCTGGTAACCATGAAATCCATTGGCCCTGCCCCCCGGGAGGGCCACAAGAACCCCACCGTCATCGACCTGGGATGCGGCATGATCAATGCCGTGGGCCTTCCCTCACCGGGCTATGACCACATGGAGGGGGAATGGGAAGAGTTGAAGGACCGGGATTTTCCGGTGAACGCCAGTATTTATGGGGGATCGGTCAAGGAATTTGAAACCGTGGCCCGCCATGTATCCGCCCAGAATCCCGACTTCATTGAAATCAATATTTCCTGCCCCAACAGCGACAGCCACGGCATGCTTTTCGGGGTGGACCCCCTGGCCGCCTCGGCCGTGACCGCAGCCGTGAAAAAAGTGATCACCCAGCCCCTCATTGCCAAGCTCACACCGGCGGCGCCCAACATCGGTGCCATTGCCAAGGCCTGTGAAGAGGCCGGGGCCGACGCCATTTGCGCCATCAACACCGCCGGGCCCGGCATGGTCATCGACATTGAATCCAGAAAACCGGTGCTGGCCTTTAAAAAAGGGGGGCTCTCCGGCCCCATGATCAAACCCATTGCCATGCGCTGCGTCTACGATATTTACCAAAACGTTTCCATCCCCATCATCGGCCTGGGCGGCATCTCCACCGGAGAAGACGCCGTGGAAATCATGATGGCCGGGGCCAGCCTGGTGGGCATTGGCACCGCCGTACGTTACCGGGGCATTGATGTTTTTGAAACCGTGAGCCGGGAACTGGACCAATGGCTGACCGACCACAACACCACCCGGGAGGAAATCATCGGGGCAGCCCACAGGGAGGAGGCATAATGGAAATTCTCAACACCCCCACCAACCAACGCCCCGTCATGTTGCGGGTGGCGGATAAGGAGGTCAACTCCCCGGATTTTGCCACCCTCTTCTTTGAGGCCAACCTGGATTTTTCCCCGGGCCAATTCCTCATGGTCTGGATCCCGGGCCTGGATGAAAAACCCTATACCATTGCCTACCACAGCCCGGACCGTTTCGGCATCACCATCGAAGCCAAGGGTATTTTCTCCAGGAAAGCCGTCACCCTTGAGAAGGGAGACCTGGTGGGCATCCGTGGTCCCTTTGGACGTGGATTCGACATCCTGGACTCCCCCAACCTGGCCCTGGTTGCCGGAGGCTGCGGCATGGCCCCATTGGCCACCCTGGCCGAAGCCCTGAACCCCAACACCTTTTTTGTCCACGGGGCCCGATCCCGAGATTTTCTCCTCTACCCGGACCGGTTTGACACGCCCCGGCAATTCTGCACCGACGACGGCAGCTTCGGCCACAAGGGCTTTGTCACCGAAATCCTGGAAGGGGAAATCCAACGACGAAAAAAGGCGGGTGAAGATCCCTTTGAACGGGTCTATGCCTGCGGCCCCGAAGTGATGATGCAGGCGGTCTACCAAATCTGTCAGACCCACGGCATCCATTGCCAGGTTTCGTTGGAGCGCTACATGCGTTGCGGATTCGGGGTCTGCGGCGCCTGTGTCTGCTCGGACCAGGTGGTCTGCAAGGACGGTCCGGTCTTTGGATCCCAAGAACTGAAAAAAATGAAAGATTTCAACACCACGGCCCTGCTTAAAACCGGCGAAGCCGTTCCCCTGAACCAATATGTATCCTGGCGCTGCCAGTAATGATAAAGGAAGGCCACCATGACCTATAAAGAAGAATTCATCACCTTTCTGGTAAAATGCAATGCCCTGAAGTTCGGGGAATTCCAACTCAAATCCGGCCGCATCGCCCCCTATTTCATTAATACGGGCATGTTTGACACGGGAATGAAGATCAAACAATTGGGCGCCTATTACGCAAAGGCGGTCCAGGAACATTTCAACGACGATTTCGACGGTATTTACGGTCCGGCATACAAAGGAATTCCCCTCTGTGTTTCCGCAGCCATGGCCCTGGCGGACAACGGCCTGGACAAGGGCTATGTTTTCAACCGTAAGGAAGCCAAAACCTATGCGGACAAAAGCAAGGTGGTGGGCATGCCCCTCACCGCCGACACCCGGCTCATCCTGGTGGACGACGTCATCACCTCTGGAAAAGCCATCCGTGAATCCCTGGAAGTGCTCAAGGAATGTGAAAACCCAACGGTCCGGGGTATTGTCATTTCCGTGAACCGCCAGGAAAAGGGAAAAACAGACCAGAATGCCCTCAAGGAAGTGGCCGACATCCTGGGCATCCCCATTTTTTCCATTGTCTCCCTTTCGGACATCACCGACTTTCTCCACAATCGGGAAATCGACGGCCAGGTGGTTCTCGACGATGCCATGATGGATAAAATCAAGGCCTACCGGGCCGAATACGGAGCCGAATAAAAGCATCCGACCCAATGGGGTCAACACAATAAAAAAAGGGGGACGGTGCTGGAACCGTCCCCCTTTTTTTCTGGCGGGGTAAGTATGGCGTATCTACAAAGAACTAGTGGATGGCAATCTGCTTCACCGTCTCTTCGGGAACGTCCTTTTTCAGGGTGATGGTAAGGACTCCGGCCTCGTATTTGGCATCCACCTCTTCCACGGAGATCTTATCCGACAGGTTGAAGGCCCTGGAAAATTTCCCGTTGCGGCGTTCCACCAGATAATACCGGTCGTCTTCCTTTTTCTCTTCAGTCCTGCGCTCCCCTTCAATGGTGAGCACCCGGTTTTCCATTTTAATCTGAATATCTTCCTTGTCCATGCCGGGCAAATCCACGGTCAGCAGAATCTGATCCTTTTCATCCTTGATGTCCACGGCCGGGGCCCAGTGGTCACGGCAGGACTTGGGGCTGTTCCATCCAAACATATCATCCATGGTTCTGGCCAGTCTGTTGAATTCGTTAAAGGGGGTGTAATTAACAAGTTTCATTGTGCTTTCTCCTCCTAGGGGTTGGTGTGTCGTTCTCATGAAATACATAATTAGCACAATTCATCCTGTGTCAATATTTTCTTTAATATTTTTTTCATTCATTACTTTTGTATATTTTCAACACAAAGTAATGAACACTTCTCCCATCACTGGTCCTCCGATTCCCCGACCCGGGGAGGTTCCGAAAATTCCAACCGGGCCCTGCGTCCACCAGGGATGGACTGATTTTCATAGGCCCAGCCTGCCTTTTCCGCAATCTGTCCCACCAGGGTCAACCCAATGCCGTGGCCGTAATCGCAGCCCGATTCATCGGTTCCCAACTCCCCCTGGTTCACATTCACCACCTGGATATAATGGGGCCGGACACAAATATCCACAGCCCCCTCCTGGGTATATTGGAAGGCATTGCGCACCAGATTCCCCACTGCCATGCGCACCCCGTGTGCAACGGCATGGATGGGCACCGTTTCCAGGTCCACCTCCAGGGTCACCCCGGCTTTACCCGCCAAAAGATAACGATTATCTTCAATGATTTCACGGGTCAATTCATCCAGGCGAAGATCGGTCATTTCCGGGGCCCGGGCCTTGTCCTTGGCCAGCCAAAGCAAGGTCTCGATGAGATGGGACATGGAGGAACCGGAACGGCGAATCCGTGCCCGCACCTTTTCCTCCAATTGTCCGGCATGGGGATGGATCTTTTCCAGAAGCTCCACATTGGACTGGATCACGGCCACCGGGGTCCGCAACTCATGGCTGGCGTTGCGCAGGAAGCGCTGCTCCCGCTCCAGGGCCCGGGAAAGGTCGGAAAGGCTCCCGTGGAGTTGCTCCGCCAATTGATTCACCTCCCGAAACCCAAAATCCGGCAGGGGCTGGCCAAGGGCTTCGGGGGATAGATTCCGGGCCCAATGGTTCAGTTTTCCCACGGGACGATAGAGGGTTCTGAGCATGTACCGGACGGCCAAAAGCATGAACAAAACAAAACCAATGCCGATGGGGAAGGCCAAAAGAAAGAGAAATTCCAACTCCGGGTAATCCACAAGGGCCTCAAACTCACCGGGATAGGTCTTGACCAGAAAAAAGAAACGGCCATCGTGGAGTTGGTAGGTGAGCATCTGGTGAAAGTCTTCATCCACGGCCACATCAAAACCGGAGCTGAACCGTTTTAAATGGCCGTATTCGGACATGGGAAATTCATCTATATATTTTTGGGGTAGATTCTCCAACCCCAAAAAACTTTCGGTGAGCCAGAGCCGGGGCAAGGGGGTCTGGGGATCCCGTTGATAATCCAATTCAAAGAGGGTCGCCCGGAGCTCCATGTCGTAAAAGGCCTCCTCCTCCACCCCCTTATAGAGATAGGTATTGGTGAGCACGGTGTAGAACAGGGCGGTCAGGAGCGTGATCACCAAAAGGTAGCGGAAAATATACCGCCGCATGCTAGGTGTCTTCACGGCACACCACCCCAACCCCATGACCGGGCACGGTCTGGATCATTTTAAAATTTTCCGGCCCATCCACCTGCCGGCGCAGGCCGTGGAGGTGAACCTTAAGGCTGTTGCTCTCGGGGAGTTCATCTCCCCAGAGCACCGTTTCCAGGTGACGGCGGGCCACCACCTTTGGGTATTGGCGAAGGAGCTCCCGGAGCAGGCGCCAGCCCAGGGGGGTGAGTTTCAATTGCCGCGTCCCCCGGAAGGCTTCCCGACGGTCCAGGTCCATGACCAATTCCCCGGCCCGGAGCTTCCGGGCCTGGCCACTGCGCCGCTTGGCCAGGGTCTGAATTCGGACGGCCAACTCGGCCATTTCAAAGGGTTTGACCAGATAATCGTCGGACCCCGACCTGAAACCGGCCAACTTGTCCTCCAGGGTATCCCGGGCCGTGAGCATGAGCACCGGGGTATCGTCGCCCATTTCCCGAAGGCGACTGCAGAGGGTGAGCCCGTCCATGCGGGGCATCATCACATCCAGAACCAGAACATCGTAGGAATTCCCCTGGACCAGATTCAGGCCCAGTACACCGTTGAGGGCATGGTCCACCACCAGACCCTCCAGCTCCAGGTATTGGACCACGGTTTCGGCCAGGTCAAAATCATCCTCAACCAATAAAACGGTAACAGACATGGTTACTCCTTTGGATTTGCAGATTCCGTCACCGGAGGCAGGGATGCCGGATTCCGGGACGGGGTTTCCCATGATACCACGGCCGGGGCCATGCCCAAACCCTTTCTTGTGCCCGGAAGGAGCCCGATAATGTCATAGGCAATGGCCATGAGCAATGGAATAAGAAGCAGGGTAATCAGGGTGGCAAACAGGACCCCATAGGCCAGGGAAACCGCCGCCGGAATCAGATACTGGGCCTGTTCCGAAGTCTCGGTCAACAGGGGCAGCAGGCCGCAGACGGTGGTGGCCGTGGTCAGGAAAATGGCCCGGAATCGGGATGTCCCCGCAGTTTCCAGTGCCTCCCGAACCCCCTTACCCTCTTCCAGGATATCATTGAACCGGGTGAGCATGACCAGGCTGTCGTTGACCACGATACCGGCCAGGGCCAGCATGCCGAAGAAGGAGAGCACGCTCAAGGGAATGCCCGCCACCAGGTGGCCGACCACGGCCCCGGCCAGGCCAAAGGGAATCACCGACATGATGATGAAGGGTTTCCAATAGGATTTCAGGGGCACGGCCAACAGGGCATAAATCATCAGCAGAACCATGGTCATGGCCTTGACCAACCCCTGGCGCACATTGCCCTCCTCTTCCATTTCCCCACCGACTTTAATCCCAACTCCAGGATAATTGCCTTCCAGTTTTGGAATCAGGTCGGCCTGGAGATTGTCCATGACCTGGGCCCCGGAAACCAGATTCCGATCCAGGGCCGCCTTGATCTCGGCCACCCGACGGCCATTGATGCGGTGGACATAGCCGGTGGCATACCGGGAGGTCACGTGGGCCACGGCCGAAAGGGGGACCATGGACCCATCCTCCAAGGTGATGCGGGAATCCAGCAATTGGTAAAGGTAGCGCCGCTGATCCTGGAGGGAAAGGACCCTAAGCTTGACCTGGTCGTCCCCTTTCTGGAATTTATCGATTTCCACCCCGCCGTAGGCCGCACCGATGCGGGCGGCCAACCCCTGGGGGGTGAGCCCCAGGTGACGGGCTTCGTCCCGGATCCGCAGCCGGATCTCCGGCTCGCCCGCCTTGAGATCGTCCCGGACATCATGGACTCCGTCCATGGCCTTCAGGGCCGGTTTCAGGGCGGCCACCGCCGCCTTCAAGGAATCATTGTTCCGGGATTCCACCTTAATGATGAATCCCCCACCGGTTTCGGAACTACCGCTGAATTTGATATATTTTATCCCTTCCCGGGTTCCCACCCCTTCCCGCCAAAGCTTCAGCAGGCGAAAGGTGTCCACCACCCGATTTTCCTGGGGCTGGAGTTCGGCATAGAGGGTAATGGTTTCAGCCCCCTCCACCGAGGTCATAATCCGGCGGATGGGCGGCTTGTCGCTTTTAAACTC
>JAKSBM010000351.1 GCA_022361135.1 Desulfobacterales bacterium
CATTCGCATCATCTCCAAAGAAGAACGCATGGCCGCCCTGAAGGCCGCCCACCAGAACGTATTCCTCCTGGACGCCCGGGACTGCTGCATCGACCTGCTCACCGACTCGGGCACCGGGGCCATGTCCACCCGGCAATGGGCTGCCATGATGATGGGGGACGAAAGCTATGCCGGTTCCGACTCCTGGAAACGGTTTGAATCCACGGTGAAGGAAATCACCGGCATCCGTCACATCCTGCCCACCCACCAGGGCCGGGCCGCCGAGGCCATCCTGGCCCAGACCCAGATTAAAAAGGGGGATGTGATTCCCAACAACTCCCACTTTGACACCACCCGGGCCAACATTGAATATGTGGGGGGCATTGCGGTCAACCTCCTTTGCGAAGCCGGGCTGGACACGGAGCGGGAAGATCCCTTCAAGGGAAACATGGACATTGATAAACTCAAGGCCTGCATTGCCGAACACGGGGCCGAAAGAATCCCCTTTGCAATGATCACGGTGACCAATAACACCGGCGGGGGCCAGCCCGTTTCCATGGCCAATATCCGGGCCATCAAAGAAACCCTGGAGCCCCACGGCATTCCCCTGTTCATCGACGCCTGTCGGTTTGCGGAAAATGCCTATTTCATCCACGAACGGGAAGCGGAATATAAGGATAAAACCCTGTTGGAAATCGCCCGGGAAATGTTTTCCTATGCAGACGGGGCCACCATGAGTTGTAAAAAGGACGGGCTGGCCAACATCGGCGGATTCCTCATCTGCAATGACGAGGCCTGGGCCGAATCATTTCGAAATCTGCTCATCATCCGGGAAGGGTTTCCCACATACGGCGGCCTGGCCGGACGGGATCTGGAAGCCATTGCCGTAGGCCTCATGGAAGCCCTGGATTACGATTACCAGGTCTACCGCCATGCCACCGTGGATTACCTGAGCCGCCACCTCATTGAAGCGGGCATTCCCATCGTGCGTCCGGCCGGCGGCCATGCCGTCTTCCTGGATGCCCGGAAAATGCTCCCCCATATCCCCGCCCTCCAATATCCGGGCATCGGCGTGGTGAACGCCCTTTACGAAGAAGGGGGAATTCGCGGTGTGGAACTGGGGACGGTGATGTTCGGCAGTTTTGACGAAAAGGGCGAAGAACAACCTTCCCCCCTGGAACTGGTTCGCCTGGCCTTCCCCAGACGGGTCTATACCCAGAGTCATTTTGACTATCTCATCGAGGTCATCAAGCAGGTCTGGGAAGAAAAGGATAGGATCCCAGGCTACCGAATTACCTACCAAACTCCCTTTTTGAGGCATTTCACCTGCCACTTTGAAAAGCTGGGTTAACTGGACTGTCAAGGGCTGCGACATTTTTACTTGACTATGGAAATCCTTCTTCCTATAGTTGCAAAACTTACAATTAAATTTGTAGTTATGCTGTATTATTAACATTTTTCTAAAAGGGGAGTAAAAGATGAAATCCATTCTCAAGTCTCTGTCCGTCGCAGTCCTGTCACTGCTATTGATGGCCGGGTCCGGTTGGGCCGCCGACACCGTAAAAGTCGGAATCGGCGGGGTTCTTTCCGGCGATCTGGCACCCTACGGGATCTCTGCACTGCGCGGGGCCAAAATGGCAATTGAAGACCTCAACGCCAACGGTGGCATCCTGGGTAAAAAAATCGAAATCCTGGAAGGGGACGATGTCTGTAAACCGGAAATCGCCGTGAACGTGGCAACCAAACTGGTTTCCGACGGTGCCCAAATGCTGGTGGGCCATGTCTGCTCCGGCGCCACCATCGCGGCCAATAAAATTTACAAGGACGCCAAGCTCATGGTTCTGTCCGCATCGGCCACCAACGACGATTTGACCCTCACCGGCGACCATCCCAACTTTTTCCGGACCATCGCCTATGACGGCGCCCAGGCCGACCTGATGAGCGCCTTTGTGAAAAATGAACTCAAAGCCAAGAAAGTGGCCCTCATCCATGATAAAGGGGATTATGGAAAGGGACAGATGGAATTGGTACGGGCTGCACTGCAAAAAATCGGCGGCATTGAAATCGCCCTCTTCGAAGGCGTGACCACCGGCGCAGTTGACTTTTCCGCCATTGTTCAGAAAATCAAACGCTCCAAGGCCGAAGTCACCCTCTGGGGCGGCTACCACTCCGATGCCTCCAAAATCATCCAGCTGCTGAAAAAGAAACGGGTGAACACCACCGTATTCGGCGGCGACGGCATCTTCTCCGATAACTTCACCGCATTGGCGGGTAAGTTTGCCGAAGGCGTTTATGCCACCGGTCCCAACGACACCTCGTCCAATACACTCCACCAGCGTCTGACCCAGATGCATCAAAAACAATACAACGAAGATCCGGGCACCTTTTTCTACAACGCCTATGCCGGTATGCAGGCATTGGCTGCGGCTGCCGAAAAAGCAGGTTCCCTGGATTACGGCCAGATGCGGACCGCCATGTTCGAAATCAAAGTCGACTCCCCCCTGGGACCCATCGGCTTTGATAAAAACGGCGATGTTGTAGGCGCGGGTTTCTCCGTCTACAAAGTCGTAAATGGGAAATACCAGCAGGTTAATTAGGATCTGATTCCATACAAACAGGAGCTGCGGCCCCGGGGCTGCAGCTCCTGTTTTTTTCCGTGATCCATTTCACGCTAACCAGGGATTTCTATACCCAAAGCCCCACCATGGAGTTTTGCTTAGAATTCCACAGTTTAGGAGTTAAGATTCTTTAACATGCGTTGGATTAATATTCTATTGGGTCTGGCCGTGGCCGGCATCATCCTGGCGTTCGCCGTCAAGGAATTGATGTACGACCCGGTCTATTTTCTGGAGCTTTTCCTGGGTGGATTGACCCGGGGAAGTATCTATGCCCTCATTGCGCTGGGCTATACCATGGTTTACGGTATCATCCAGCTCATTAACTTTGCCCATGGCGAAATCTACATGATCGGTGCCATGACCGCCATGATCGTGGCCACGGTTCTGGGCTACTTTGGTTTCAATTCCGCGGTCATTGCCATTCTGGCCGTGGTTTTTGCCATCGTCTATTCCTGTGCCTACGGGTTTACCGTTGAAAAAATCGCCTACAAACCCCTGAGAAATGCCCCCCGGCTGTCGGCCTTGATTTCCGCCATCGGCATGAGTCTCTTTCTACAGAACTATGTCATGCTGGCCCAGACTCCGGAATTCATGCCCTTCCACAGCCTGATTCCGGATTTTGAACTCTGGAAGGACCAGGCCATGCTCATCACCTCGGTGGAGCTGGTCATCATTTTCACCACCTTTGTGGTCATGATTCTCCTGGGGCTGCTCATCAAATTCACCCGCATCGGTAAGGCCATGCGGGCCACGGCCCAGGATAAAGTCATGGCCGCCCTTCTTGGAATCAACGTGAACAACGTCATCTCCACCACCTTCATCGTGGGGTCGGCCACCGCCGCCATCGGCGGGGTTCTCATTGCCTGCCACGTGGGCCAGATCAACTTTTTCATCGGTTTCCTGGCCGGGCTTAAAGCCTTTATCGCAGCCGTGCTCGGCGGCATCGGCTCCATTCCCGGCGCCGTGCTGGGCAGCCTGGTTCTGGGAATCTCGGAAAGTTTTTTCACGGGATATTTCTGGAGTGAATATGAAGATGTATTTGCCTTTACCATCCTGGTCATCATTCTCATATTCCGGCCTTCGGGAATCCTGGGCAAACACGAAACCCAGAAAGTTTAACGACCTTATGGATGAGCAAAAGTCATTATGATTACAAAAAAAGAAATAAAACAATCCATTATCATTGCCCTCTGGTTCATGGTGCTCACCCTCCCCATCATGGCGTTCAAGGTGAATACCATCAAGCAGACCGTGGTTTTCCGCTGGCAAAGCATGATCTATGTGGGGATTCTGAGTTTCTTTGCCTCCCTGGCCTGGAACTATTTCCTGGCCATAAAGGAGAAAAAGCAGAAGGCCGACACCAAGGATGATATCCCCCTGGTCCATCGGCTGCTCCAAAATTCCCAGTTCCGGTTGCCCTTTCTGGCGGCCGTGGGCATTTTCTTCATCGCCTACCCCTTCATATTTCCCATGTACCACACCAGCATCATGATTTCGGCCCTGGTCTACGTCATGCTGGGATTGGGGTTGAACATCGTGGTGGGCCTGGCCGGTCTTCTGGACCTGGGATATGTGGCCTTCTATGCCGTGGGCGCCTATGCCTATGCCCTGTTGAACCTCCATTTCGGGATTTCCTTCTGGGTGGTCCTGCCCATTTCCGCAGTCCTGGGTGCAGCCTTTGGCACCCTTCTGGGTTATCCGGTTCTACGGCTTCGGGGGGATTACCTGGCCATCGTCACCCTGGGATTCGGGGAGATCATCCGCATCATCCTTGAAAACTGGAATGATTTTTCCAACGGTCCCCGGGGAATCCCCGACATTCCGCCGCCCGGCCTCTTCGGCATGGAATTGGGCCAGCACGCCACGGTGAATTACATCTATTTCATTGTCATTGCCCTGGTGCTGCTCACCATCTTCTTTGTCCAGCGGTTGGAGAATTCCCGCATCGGCCGGGCATGGATCGCCCTTCGGGACGATGAAATCGCCTGCCAGGCCATGGGCATCGACAAGGTGAAGACCAAACTCACCGCCTTTGCCCTGGGGGCCACCTGGGCCAGCCTGGGCGG
>JAKSBM010000347.1 GCA_022361135.1 Desulfobacterales bacterium
ATGGGTGGGCTCGGCAAAGAAGCAATGGACATCATCCCCAAAGACCAGCTTCAGGCCGAATGCCACCCCGCCGGGGCCGCCCCCCACCCCGCAGGGCAGGTAGACACAGAGGGGATGCCCCCGGTCCACACGGATCCCCATCCCATCCATCTGGGCGGCCAGGCGCTGCCCCACCACGGCATAGCCCAGGAAAAGATCCTGGGAATTTTCATCGTCCACAAAATGGCATCGCTTCCGGGAGCGTGCCAGCTCCCGCCCCTGGCGAACCGCCTCCCCGTAATCCTTTTCATATTCTTCCACCACCACGCCCTTGGAACGGAGAAGATCCTTTTTCCATTGCCGGGCATCGGCGGACATGTGGATGGTCACCCGGAACCCCAGGGCCGCCCCCATGATCCCAATGCTCAGCCCCAGGTTGCCCGTGGAGCCCACCATGATTTCATGGGTATTAAAAAAGGTACGGAATTCGGAATCGGCCAGGCAGGCATAATCATCATCCAGGGAAAGGCGGCCGGATTCCAGGGCCAGGGTTTCAGCATGCTTGAGCACCTCGTAGATGCCCCCCCGGGCCTTGATGGATCCGGAGATGGGCAGGGAATCGTCCCGCTTCATCAACCTCCGCCCCCGCAATTCCACCCCGGAAAAATCAGCCAGGGCCCGGCGTGCCCGGGGGATCTCCACCAGGGGGGATTCAATCCGCCCCCCCTGCCCTTGGGTTTCGGGAAAAACCTTCTGGATAAAAGGGGCAAATCTGTCCAGCCGTTGGGCAGCCTCCCGGATGTCCTCCCGCCCCAGGGGCAGGCCGTCGGCCACCTCCCCAAAGGGGGTCAAACCGGGGTTTATCCAGGTCAGCTCTTCCATCTTGCAAAAGGGGTGAATCAAGGGATGGCTGGTCTGCCATTGCCCGGGGCTTTTCCCCAGGATCAGTCGCTCTTCATGGGCCATGGTATTGCTCTCACTTCTTAGGGATGTTGGGCTGTCCCCACAACGGAAAGGAAAAATTCAGGGACAAAGGAAGAGGGTAGCACAGGCAAAGTGCCCTTGCCAATGGCAAACCAGCGCCCCGGGCGGAACCCGGGGCGCTGGTTTTAAGACTTGAAACAAAGGGGTTTATTTGCGTTCCAGGATCAGGGCCAGGCCCTGTCCCCCGCCGATGCAGAGGGTGGCCAACCCATAGCGGGCTTCCCGGTATTGCATTTCATAGAGGAGCTTGGTGACAATGGCACCGCCGGAAGCGGAGACCGGATGGCCCAGGGCGATGGCGCCGCCGTTGACATTGACCTTGTCCATGTCCATGCCCAGCTCCCGGATGCAGGCCAGGGCCTGGGAGGCAAAGGCTTCATTGAGTTCCACCAGGTCGATGTCGCCCATGGTGAGGCCGGCCCGGTCCAGGGCCATCTGGGTGGCCGGAATGGGGCCAATCCCCATGTAGGCCGGATCCACGCCCACCGAGGCGTAGGAGACAATGGAGGCCATGGGCTGGATTCCCTTTTCCTTGGCCTTGTCCGCGGACATGACCACCAGGGCCGAGGCCCCGTCGTTCATGCCGCTGGCATTGCCCGCCGTCACGGAACCGCCCTTGCGGAAGGGGGGCTTCAGCTTTTGCAGGCTTTCCATGGTGGTGCCGAACCGGGGATGCTCGTCGGTGTCGAATATTTTGGGATCGCCCTTTCTCTGGGGGATTTCCACAGGAACGATCTGCTCCTTGAACTTCCCGGACTTGATGGCTTCTTCGGCCAGGGTCTGGCTCCGCAGCCCAAAGGCATCCTGGTCCTCCCGGGAGACCTCGTATTTTTCCGCCACATTTTCCGCGGTTTCCCCCATGGTGTTGCCACTCAGGGGATCAAAGAGGATGAGCTGATCCTGGAGCTGCCCATGGCCCAGGCGATAGCCCCACCGGGCCTTCTTCAACATGAATGTGGCATTGGACATGGACTCCATGCCGCCGGCCACCACCGTGTCCACGTCACCGGACTTGATGACCTGGGCGGCCAGGGTAATGGCCTTGATGGAACCGGCACAGGCCTTGGAGATGGTGAACTGGGGCTTTTCCTGGGAAATGCCCGCCTTCACCGCCACCACCCGGGCGGAGTTGATGGGGAGATCCCCGGTGCGGTATCCCGAGGCATAGATGACCTCGTCAATGTCGTCGCCGGTGAGGCCGGCCCGCTTTACCGCTTCTTTGATGGGGATGGGGCCAAAATCAATGTCGCTCAGGGGAGCAAGGGAACCGCCGAATTTCCCAATGGCTGTTCTGCAGGCGCTGGCTATCACAACTTCTCTCATGGGACCTCCTGTCTATGGCTTTTTTGTGAATTTATTATAACTATCTTTTAGCTTCAAAATAGCCATATTATAGATATCCACTCCTGTCAAGGCCCGGCAGGGCTTCGGCGGTCTCCCCGGCTGATCAGAGATAATTTTTCCGCAATTCCACCTTGAGGATTTTCCCGGACCCGGTCTTGGGCAACTCGGCCATGAAATCCACGGACTTGGGCACCTTGAACCCGGGCAACCGCTCCCGGCAATAGTCAATGAGATCGGCCTCGGTCATCCGGGCACCGGCCTTGAGCACCAGGGCCACCTTGGGCACCTCCCCCCACTTTTCATGGGGCACGGCAAAGACGGCGCACTCCAGGACATCGGGGTGGGTATAAACCACATTCTCCACCTCCACCGAGGCAATGTTCTCCCCGCCGGAAATAATGATATCCTTGGCCCGGTCCACGATGAGCACATAGCCCTGGTCATCCACATTGGCCAAATCACCGGTGCGGAACCAACCATCCATGAAGGCATCCCGGGTCTCCTCGGGCAGATTCCAATACCCCTCCATGACATTGTCCCCCCGAACCTGGATCTCGCCCATGCTCTCCCCGTCCCAGGGCACGGCCTTGCCATGGGCATCCACCACCCGCATCTCCACCCCCACCACGGGTAACCCCGTGCGGGTGATATATCCCAGCCGCTCCTCCTCGGGCCGGTCCGCCAGGGTGGACTTGAGATTCCCCACGGCCAGCACCGGGCAGGTTTCCGTGAGACCATAGCCGGAAATATAGTCGCAGCCCAGCTGCTCAATCAGCCGCTTGGCATTGGCCGGGGACATGGGAGCGCCCCCCACCATGATCCATTTCAAAGCCTTGAGGTCGTAGGAAGAAAGATCGGGCACATCCAAAAGGAAATTAATCATGGTGGGCACCATCATGGTAGCTGTGATCCCCTCCCGGGCCATGGTTTCCAGGACATCCACCGGTTCGAACTGCCGCTGCATCACATGGCAGCCCCCCCGGTAGGTCACGGCCCAGATGAAAAATGCATCGGCCAGGTGAAAGAGCGGGGCAATGTGGTACCAGCTGTCGGCATCGGAAAGACCGAATTCCACGATGGACGTCATGGCATTGGCATAGACATTCCGATGGGTGAGAACCACCCCCTTGGGCCGGCCCGTGGTGCCGGAGGTATAATAGAGATTGAGCATCTCGCTCTCCTGGATGGGAACCGGCTCGGGCGGGCTTTCCGGAGCCACGTCCAGCAAAGCCTCGTAGGTCCCGGTGATCCAGTCTTCGTCGGCCTGGCCCTCGGCAATGATCACCTGCTTCAACCCGGACATCCGCCCCACAATCTCCGCCACCATGGGTTTGAAATCCCCATGGAAAATCAAAGTTTGGGCCCCGGCGTTTTCCAGGATATAGGCATACTCATCCGGAGAAAGCCGGATATTTAAAGGAAGGAGGACACGGCCGGAGGCGGCCGCACCAAAGTAGAGTTCCAGGTAGCGGTGGCTGTTGTAATCCAGGACGGCCACCCGCCCGCCTGGATCCCCCAGGTCGGTCATGACATGGGCCACCCGATTGACCCGTTTGTCCACCTCCAGGTAGGTCCGGCGAATATCGCCGTCCACCACTGCGGTCTTGTCCCCATAGAGTTGCACTGCACGCTGAAGAATCCTTACCGGTGACATGGGTATCTGCATTTTGCCTTCCTTTCTCCGCTGCCCCTTCCGGGCATCGGACGCTGAAAAACATCCTGTTTCGGCCCCCCGGCAATTCCACTCCAGCATTTCTCCTCAACCGGGAAACCCGCCAGTGAATTACGCACAACCTGTTGATCTATAGGATTTTCACCTGAACACTGTCAAGGCAGACATCAAAAACCACACACAAAGAATCCCCCATGATTTAAACCCCATATACGCCCCCACCCTAAAGCACAAAGCCATCCCTCCCCATTTTTCCCTTGCAAATCATTCCTCACAGACGTTTAATCGACAAAGCAATCCACCATTGAGCAGCCACGACATTGTCACCCACAGGAGAATCACGGCCATGGAATCAA
>JAKSBM010000531.1 GCA_022361135.1 Desulfobacterales bacterium
ATGAATTCCTTTTCTCAATGAGGATGATGATGCTCTTTTGCGTGGTTGTCGTAATCCACGCCGATTGAAGGGTTGGGTATTTCGATTACTCCAATGAGATGTTGATTACAAGAATTCCGAATTTTCTTATTTTATCCAAAGAGTATTACAAGAGTCAATTTAATGACCTACCAATGACCTCGGCCAAAAAACAGGAGTAATCAATTGCCTGAGATTAAACGCCGATAATGTTAAAAATACAAGTAAAATGCCATGCCCGAGCCCCCCACTCAAACTTGGTACTGCGATCAGGGCCGGGGCGGGGTGGCCTTGCGCGGGCCGTTGCAAGGTCGGATTACAGCCCCTTGGCGCCATGGAGGGGCAACAGCTCCAACTGTTTGAGCACCAACTGGAGCGCAGTTTTGGAGCTGTCCCGGAATGGCGCTTAGGGGCTGTTGACGTCCTTGCCCGGACAAGAAAGGGCGCGCCGTCCCGGACCGGGTTTGGCCGCCACCGTAAAACACCCATTGGTAATTCACCAACCAGACAACACACCTTCCCACCGCAACAATAAAGCACAACCGACATTCACCCCAACTTATCCAACATTCCCTCCTCCCCAAATGAACCACTTTGTGTTCATTTGCATCCCAACCCTTCAAATCCATTTCACATTTCGACTATTTTGTTTTTGAACCATTTTCAAATCTTTTTAATTCATTGTTTTTACACAGAATTCACCACTTGAGTTAAATTCGATTCATTTCCACCCCTTTTCCTCATTTTCACCCGCCAAAACCCTCGCCCCAATTTTCCACAATTATTTCACACTTTTAAAGCTTTAAGCTGCCATATCATCGCCAATGGCACGCTACCTGCTCTTACTAATCCCCGTAACGTTCGAGAGGAATTGAAGTTTAACCCATATAAGGAGGCCCATCTGTGAAACGAAATTCACACGCAGGCAGAGCATTGAGCGGCGGTTTCAGTCTCAATGTCTTTTCCGACGATGAAGCCTACGACATCCACCTCGCCAGCCTTGAGGTCCTAGAGAAAACAGGTGTTTTCGTGGAGGATCCCGAGGCCATTGAGCGATTCGGGGATGCCGGAGCCTTTGTTGACAAGGAAAAGAAGATGGTCCGCATTCCACCGTACATGGTGGAGGACGCCATCCGTTCCGCCCCGTCCAAGATTGTTCTGGCCGGCCGGAAGCCTGAAAACGACTATGTAGTAGAAAACAACCGGGTCGGCTTCACCAATTTCGGTGAAGGCATCAAGATCTTTGATATCGACTCCGGCGAACTGCGGGAAACCTTGAAAAAGGACGTGGCCATGACCGCCAAAATGGTGGATGCCATGAGCGAAATCGATGTTTATGAACGGGCCGTAGGCGCCCACGACGTAAACCCGGCGGTTTCCCCCCTGCACAATGCAGAAGCATTTCTTTCCAACACCACCAAGCATTGTTTCCTGGGACCCATCTCAGGCTACATGGTGAAAAAACTCACCCAGATGGCCGCAGCCGTTGTGGGGGGCATGGACAAACTGAAAGAACGTCCCATCCTCTCCTTCATCACCTGCCCGGTTTCTCCCCTGAGACTGGTCCAGGACACCTGCGAAATCATCATGGAAGGGGCCAAATCCGGTTTGGCCGTAAACATCCTTTCCATGGCCATGGCAGGTGGGTCGTCTCCGGTGAACCTGGCCGGTACCCTGGTGAACCACAATGCAGAAA
>JAKSBM010000080.1 GCA_022361135.1 Desulfobacterales bacterium
CCGCACGGCCGGAGATTCTGCCCTTTGCCATGGATGGATTGTTCCAATTCCATCCCAAGGGAAAATTTCATTTACGTCCTGGAAAAGTGGAGGTGCGCATTGGCGATCCCATACCGCCTTCATTTTATGATGGGATGTCTGTGGATGAACTCAGGGATCATGTGAAAGGAAAAATCCAAGACTTGATTTCAGAAGATTAAATTCAAAGTGTGGAAAAATTTTGGATTGGCAAGAAAGCGATTTTGCTTTTCAAAAAGTAAAACCCGGAGGTGAAAATTCACCTCCGGGTTTTTTATTCAACTAAATGGAAAAGGATTATGCGTTTTCTTTTTCCGCATTCACCTTTTCAATGATCTTCGCAGAAAGATCTCCGGGAACTTCATCATATTGTTCAAACTCCATGGTGAAGGTACCGCGACCACCGGTCATGGAAGAGAGGTCCGGTGCATAGCGGAGCATTTCAGACATGGGGACCAATGCGTTGATGATCTGTTTGTCATCTTCGGAGTCCATACCCAGAACACGACCGCGACGGGAGTTCAAGTCCCCCATGATGTCGCCGGTATTTTCATCGGGCACCTTGACGGAAACTTTCATGATGGGTTCCAGCAGGGTGGGCTTGGCATCCTTGGCTGCATTTTTAAAGGCAATGGAGCCAGCAGTTTTAAAGGCCATTTCCGAGGAGTCAACACTGTGGTAAGAACCAAAGTCCAGGCGGGTTCTGAAATCCACACAGGGGAATCCGGCAAGAATACCGAACTGGGAGGCTTCCCGGATGCCGGCTTCAACGGCGGGGATGTAATTTCTGGGGATTACGCCGCCGACGATTTCATCCACAAATTCATACCCTTCGCCCCGGGGCATGGGCTCAAGAACGATCCAGCAGTCACCGTACTGACCGTGGCCACCGGACTGTTTCTTATGTTTACCCTGGACGCGTATTTTTTTCTTAAAGGTTTCGCGGTAGGCAACCTTGGGCGTGGCAATGCTCATGCCCACGTTGAATTTTCTCTGGATTTTTTCAGC
>JAKSBM010000809.1 GCA_022361135.1 Desulfobacterales bacterium
ACATGGTCGCAGCCAACGCCATCCAATAGAGGGCCAATCCGGCCAGGATACTGGAACATAATCCCATGCGCCCCCAGAAACGTGGCAGCGCCAACCGACGTTGTTCCATGAGGGCCAGGACCATGACCAGACCGGGGATGCCCAAGGCAGAAACCGGAGAGTCAACCACGGCATTGATGGCTTCCCGACTGGGATTAACAAACCAGATTCCCACGGTCAAACCCAGCCCGTAAATGCAGAGGAAAAAACTCACCGGGGCCTGGATAAGACGCACCCGCCCCATGAAATTACCCCAGATCCAGCCCACACAGGAGGCGGGGGTGGCAAAGGGGACCACAAGAATTCCGGCAACCATGATGAAAATAATGGGCCACAGGAACACTTCCCTGAGTAGGAAAGAAATAATCGTATCCATTATGCCTCCTGTATATTAAAGGGGGGAGAAATCCCAGGAAGGGTCATACTGAGTCGACAAACGGGATCCACGGGAATCAATGGAAATCATCGGGAAGGAAAGGGCTGGAAATTTATCATTTTCCAAACCGGGGGAATTCCCGGGGGGAAATCCCCCCGGGAGGTGGATTCTATGCAAATACGACCTTGAACACATCCTTATATTTTTTGGCAAAGTGGAAGGTGATGCCTTCCTTGATGTGTTCGGGTAATTTTTTAAATTCAGGGGTGCAGCCGTCGGGCAGGATGATTTCGGAAATCCCAGACCGGCGGGCGGCAATGATTTTTTCCTTGATTCCCCCCACGGGCAGGACCTCCCCGGTGAGGGTGATTTCCCCGGTCATGGCAATGTTCTTGCGGATGGCCTTGTTCCGGGCCAGGCTGACCAGGGCCGTTGTCATGGTAACCCCCGCCGAGGGACCGTCCTTGGGCGTCGCCCCTTCGGGGACATGGATGTGGACAAAGGCATTGTCAAACCACTTGGGATCAATGCCCAGGGCATTGGCATTGGCACGGGTGTGGGAAAATGCAATGGAGGCGGACTCCTGCATCACCTCGCCCAGCTTACCGGTGAGTTTCACCCCCGGATTTTTTCCATGGACCTGGATCACTTCAATGGGCAGGGTGGCCCCACCCATGGCCGTCCAGGCCAGCCCGGTGACAATCCCCACCCCCTGCATCTGTTTTTCCTTCTTGAAGATGGGGGGCCCCAGGTACTTCTCCAGGGATTTAATGTTCACCCGGATCTTTTCCTTTTTCTCCTTGAGGATGGAAACAATGGATTTCCGGATGATCTTATTCAACAATTTTTCCAGGTTTCGCACCCCGGCCTCCCGGGCATACCCTTCCACCAGGTGGCGGATGGTGGGATCGGTGATGGTGATGATGTTGTTGGTCAATTTATTGCGCCGCAACAACTTGGGCCAAAGATGCTTTCTGGCGATCTCCACCTTTTCCCGGGTGATGTATCCGGAAAGGTTGATGCGATCCATGCGGTCCAGCAGGGGCGGTGGAATGGTGTCCAGGGTATTGGCCGTACAGATGAAAAGCACCTTGGACAGGTCAATGCGCAAATCCAGATAATGATCCAGGAACTCTGAATTCTGCTCCGGATCCAGCACCTCCAACAGGGCCGACGCCGGATCCCCCTGGTAGGAGGCGCCGATTTTATCGATTTCGTCCAGCATGACCACAGGATTGGCCACCTCGGTTTCCTTGAGGGCCTGGACCAACTTTCCGGGCAGGGCGCCTACATAGGTACGGCGATGCCCCTTGATTTCTGCCTCATCCCGCATGCCCCCCAGGCTGAAACGATAAAACTTTCTGCCCAGGGCCTCGGCAATGGATTTCCCGATGGAGGTCTTCCCCACCCCGGGGGGGCCCACAAAAAGGATGATGGAGCCGGAAATATCCTTTTTATACACCCCGGCGGCAAAGAATTCGATGATCCGTTCCTTGACGTCCATGAGACCGGCATGGTCCCGGTTCAAAATTTCCTCGGCCCGGTTGATGTCGATATTATCTTCTGAAAACCTGCCCCAGGGAAATGAAGTGAGCCAGTCCAGGTAATTCCGGGTCACCCCGTATTCAGAGGAACCGGTTTCCAAAACAGACAATTTTTCAATTTCCTCGGAAAACCGTTTCACCACATGTTCCGGGGGCTCCAATTCCTCGAAGCGTTCCTTGAACTTGTCCACATCCGAAGTCTTATCGTCCTTTTGAATTCCCAATTCCTTCTGGATGGCCTTGAGCTGCTCCTTGAGGAAAAACTTCCGCTTGTTATCATCCACCTGGGTGTTGATGTCCTTCTGGATCTGACTCTGGAGCTTGGCGATCTCGATTTCCTTTTGCAGGAGCATGAGCACCTTTTTCATGCGCTCCATGATGGATTCGGTTTCCAAAACCTCCTGGAGTTGATCCCCGGTGGCCGTTGTGATGCCTGCGGCAAAATCCGTCAAGGGAGAAGGCTGATCCGGACTGAACCGTCCCAGATATTGCTTCAATTCCTCGGAATACAAGGGATTGAGCGATAGAAGCTGTTTAATGGACGAAATGATGGAGATGGCATAGGCCTTAAGCTTGTCCTCATCTTCATCGGATTTTTCAAAGTATTCCACC
>JAKSBM010000079.1 GCA_022361135.1 Desulfobacterales bacterium
CATTGCCTGCAAAGGCGATGGTGGGCAGCCCCAGACAGGAGGCCTGGGTGACGGCACCAAACTCCCCGGATCGTCCCCCTGGTAGGATGTTCACATCCGAACCCCCAAGGATTTCGGGTAAATTGGCCGTGCCGTCCATGAACTTCACACGCCGCCCCAGACGATGCCTGCGGATAAATGCCTGGATCCGTTCCCAATGGGCAGGGTCATGATCTCCATGGACCGGACCGCCCTGGGGGCGGGCATGGACCAGAATCACATTGATGCCCCGATCCAAAAGCAATTTCACCACCTCCAGGGCGGCCATCACCCCCTGGCCCGGTACCAGATCGGACACCATGCAGAGCTTAAAAAAATGGGGATCAGCCTCCCGCCGATACCGGCCAAAGGCCCGGCGATAGGCCTCCACATGGATGGTGGTATCCAGGACCTGGACCTTTTGGGGTCCCCAAAACCAAGCCCAAAGCCCCCGGGAAGGAAAGGCCTTGCCGGAGCGGTTGCCCTGGACCACCACCAGATGGCTGAGGGCGTAGAGCAGGGGTTTGACCAGGGGAGATACCCGTCCCCGGATCCGCCAGACCACCTTTTCCCCAAGGAAAAACCGCCCCAGAACCACCGAGGGGAAATAAAAGAGAAATCCCCGGGTGTTGGTGACAATGACCCCACCGGGTACGGTGTTGTCCCGCAGGGTTTTCAGATTCAATCGAAACCAGGCACGGCACTTGTCCGCCATTTTCTTCCACCCCGAATTCCGGGTATTGAACCCCGGGCAGGGGCAGCGCAATTCAGCCATGGGCAGGGCAGAACTCTTCAGTCGAAGGAAAAATTCATCCGGGCCGGTCATAAATACGTTCATCTGGGATCCATTCTCCATATCCGGTTCCACACAGCCGGTCCCCCCGGTGATCCACCGGGGAAAACCGATTACAACGGGTTTCTGGGTTAACAAATCGGCCAGGGCTCCAAACGGAACAACGGGGTTGGACGGCCCTGGCCCCTCCGGGCTACCAGGCCGCCAGCCAGGTGGGCCAGCTCTCCCGGGGGAGCAGCCCCTTCAATCGGTGAATATCCTCCTGGAAACAATTCCGGAAACGGGCGCGGACATCCTCGGGAGACGCCTGGGTCACCCGCCGCTGTTCCACCCATTGACGTAGGCCCACCGGTGCCATGCCCATGAGCTTTTCCAGCCATGGATTGGCCGGGGCGCAGCCGTTCCGTCCCCATCCATCCAACTCCAATTCATCCCTCCGGGGCAGGCTGGGCAGGGAGCAGGCCTCCCCCAGGTTCAACCATTCAAAGACCGCCCCCAGGGTTTCCCGGGGGCGGGCCACCAAATCTTCATGGTCCAGGATGAACAGATCCCGGCCAAAGGTGGCCACAAAGGGGGCCAGCAATTCCCCGTACCGGCCCATGGCCGTATAGTGCCAGCCATGTTGCCAATGGTCCCGGATCCGGGCCGGTTCTGCGGCCACGGCATGGTCCAGGGAAAGGGTTTCACAACCCTGGCGAAGGAGGTGCTGGTGGGCGGATACCATGCGCTGGACCGGATCCCTAAGCACCACAATAATCTTCACCCCCACGGCACAATGGCCCAGTATACGGTCAACGGCGTCGACGCCCCCGTAAAGGGTGGACACCGAAGACTCCAACACATAGGTATTGGAGACCGTGCTGAACATTTCCCGCCATTGATCGACGCTGCGGAGCATGTCCCGGTTAATGGAAAGGGCATCCCCGGGCCCATGGAATTCCCGCCCCGCACCATAGGCCAGAAAATGGCTGGGCCGCCGGCCCGTGGCCCCGGAAACCCCGGGATGATCCATGAGACTCTGGTGGAGGAAGGCGGTGCCGCACCGGGCCCCGCCGGCAATCAAAAGATTAGGTTTCATAATTGACTCCGCTGCCCTGCCCCAGGTAGCCCCGGTGGCTGAGCAATAATAAAATTTCCTGGACCGCCTCGTCCGGGGTCAAGTCAGTGGTATCAATGCGAAGTTCAGGATTTTCAGGCAGTTCATAGGGATCGTTCACACCGGTGAATTCCTTGATGAGGCCGGCCCGGGCCTTGGCGTACATGCCCTTGCGGTCCCGGCGCTCACACTCGGCAATGGGTGTGGACACATGGATTTCAAAAAAGCCCCCATGGGCTTCGATGGTGGACCGGATCTGCTGCCGGGTCCGTTCATAGGGGGCAATGGGGGCACAAATGGCCACCCCCCGGTTTTTGGTGATCTCCGAGGCCACAAACCCGATGCGGCGGACATTGATATCCCGGTGCTCCTTGGAAAAGGTGAGTTCCGAAGAAAGATTCCGCCGGACAATGTCCCCGTCCAGCAGGGTTACGGGCCGGGATCCCATCTCCAGGAACCGGGAATAGAGGACCCGGGCAATGGTGGATTTGCCCGCCCCGGACAAGCCGGTGAGGAAAAGGGTCAGCCCCTGGTTCACCGGGGAGGGATAGCTTTTGGTCAACTCCTCCATGACCTCGGGAAAGGTGGCCCAATGGGGAATCTGCTTCCCCCGTCGCACCCGCTGCTGGATATCGGCACCGGTGAAGGAAATCCGCGGGGTCTCTTCGGGCACCTCGTCCAGGGTCCGGTATTCATCCTCAAAGGGCAGATAGACCATTTCGGCAAAGGCCAGGGGTTCAATGGCCAGCTCCTCCCCGGCTTGGGCGGCAACATCCTTGGCCAGCCCCGGTTCGTAATAGTCTTCCCCCTCCCGGTTTTTTCCCGGGGAGCCATGGTCGTGGTTAATGATGAAATGGGTGCAGCCGTAATTCCGGGCCATGACCATGTGGAGGACGGCCTCCCGGGGGCCGGCCATGCGCATGGCCAGGGGCAGCAGATTCATCATGAATGTATTAGGGGGGTAATGCCCGGCGACCTTCTCGTAACAGCGCATTCGGGTAAAATGGTCAAAGTCGCCGGGCACGGTTACCCCCACTATGGGTAAAAACAATAAATTGGCGCGGGCCTCCCGCATGGCCTGGATGGTCTTTTCGAACTGGAGGCGTTGGAGGGGCTGCCGGGTCTGGAATCCCACCACCCGTTTCCAGCCCAGCTTTTCAATGCGGGCCCGGACCTCCCGGGGGGTGTTCCGGTGCTGGATGAAATCCGGATGGATGGGCAGGCTGAAGGCCGACACCCGTCCCCCCAGGTAATGGGTGCCGGACTTGCCCTGGAGATATGCCACTCCGGGATGATCCGGATCCCGGGTACCATAGATGGCCCGGGCCTCCTTTTCCACATCCACGGGCCATAGGTCCTCCCCTTCGATCATGCCCAGGCAAAATCCTTCGGGATCCCGCAGGGCCACGGACTGCCCCAACTCCAGGGATTGGGCCAGACTCTCGGGGATATCCAAACAGACCGGCAGGGGCCAGATGGTGCCGTCGGCCAGGCGCATGCGGTCCAGGACCGCCTCATAATCCACCTGGTTAAGAAAACCGGTGAGGGGGGAATAGACCCCGGTGGTCAACAATTCAAAATCACAGATCTGGCGTTCGTTGAGCACCAGCTCGGGCATGGCATCGGCCAATTTTTTCAACTCTTGTAGACGGTGGGGTTCCACCCGGAGGTCCACCAATTCGGGAACTAGGGTGTCGCAATGGGTCATATCTTACTCCTGGACATACGGGATTCCCCGGCACCGGGCCGGGGCAGGGCCATCCCCATGGCCACCAGGGCCAGAAAGGCGTTGGCGGGGATGTGAAAATTAAAATCAAACAGGCTGTGGACCGCCAGGGCGGTGAGGGCCGACAGGGCAGCCAAACGAAGGTTCCGGGGGTAGCGCCGGTTCCGGAGAGATCGCCGGGCGCGGATCAGCAGCACGCCCCCCCATATCCCCAGGGGCACCACCCCCAGACCCAGGTCGGTGACGGCCTGGAGATAGTCATTGTGGGCCTGGCGGAAGGTCACCCCCAGACCCGGGGGTTGGAACCGGGTAAAGGCCTGGGCAAAGGTGCCCGGCCCCGTTCCCAGCAGGGGGGCGGATTGGACCATTTTAAGTCCCCCTGCCCAGGCCAATACCCGGGACTCGATGCTGGCCGCCTCCTGCCGCTCGGACAAAGTGGCAGCCCGTTCCACGGCCGGGGTATGGGCCAGGGCCAATAAAAAAAATCCCGCCACCAGGGAGAATCCCAACCCCACAAGGGTCCGGGAGGACAGCTCCCGTTGACGCCACAATCCCAGCCCCAGGACCGCCATGCCACAGGCCGCAGCCAGCCAGCCGCCCCGGGAGAGGCTCAGGACCAGGGTGGTCAGCATGAGCAACAGCCCATAGGCCAGGGCCACCCGGCCCGTACCGGACAACTCCCGGTCCAGGAAGGCCACCACGCAGAAGGGAAGGCTCATTTCCAGGTATGCGGCCAATTGATTGTGGTTGTTAAAGGTGGCGGCCAGGCTGGCCGGACCATAGGGCAATTCCCCATATTCCCAGAAACCAAAGGGGTTGAGCCCGAACCGCTTCAACAGACCAAACAGGGAAAGGAAAATTCCCGTGCAGATAATGGTACGCACCAGAAGCTGTCGGTCCCGGGGGGAACGCAGGCCATACCGAACCAGTCCCAGGGCCCCGCAATGGGTGATTAAAATGCCCAATCCCTCCCCGGCCGGATAGGGGGAAAAGGCACAGGAAATCCCCGCCAATGCCAGGAGCCCCGCCAGGGGACCGGCCAGGGGATCCCGCCGGAACAGGGGGGTACCCAGGGTCAGGCTTTCCAGAATCAAAAGCCCCCACCCCGCCAGGACTAAAAGCTGGACCAGGGCAAAGGCCCAGGGATGGATTCCCCCCCGGGCCAGGGGCAGAAAAACGGTTAAAAAGCAAAGGATGCGCAGCACCCATTGGCTGTAAGGGGTCACACCCATCCTATCCCTCCTCCATTAAACGACGGGCCAAACGGCGGTAGCGGTCGGCCTGGGGGGAATCCCCTGCCCGGGCAATGGCCTGGCCCACCAGGGCAAGGCCCCGGCTGCGGCGGCCGTCCCGGCCGTGGGCCCGGGCCGCCAGGTAAAGGCATTCGGCATTGCCCGGGGAAAGGGCCACGGCACCCTCCCAATCCCTTGCGGCCAAGCGATACTGGGCCATGTTCCAAAAAATCCAGCCCCGCTGGTGAAAGTCCCAGAAATTGGGAGAGGGGGCCAGGGCAATGGCCCGGTTCATGCTCTCCAGGGCCAGGGGATATTGACCCTGGCGGGCCAGGGCCTTGGCCAGAAGGTGGTGGTAACGGTCCTGGGTCCGATCCAGGCGCAGGGCCTCCCGGGCGGCATTTTCCATGGTTTCCCAGGCCTTTTCATCCCCGGCAATGCGGGCCAGCATGGCCCAGGCCCGGGCATCTTCAAACCGGGTATTCAATTGTTCCAAATGGGATCGGGCCGAATCCGTCTCCCCCAGGTCCCGCCAGGCCCGGGCCATGAGCAGGTCCACCAGAGCTTCCCCCGGATATGACAGGGCACCGGCAAAATCAATGAAGGCCGACAATTGATTCACCTCCCGGTATTGGTTAAAAACCGATTCCAGGGTGGCATCGAAATCCCGGGACAGAACAGGGCTTCCCGAAATCCCCTCCGGGCCCCTGTCCCGTCTCCGGCGGCCAGGTAGAGCCGGCCCAGGTGCAACAGGTGGAAATCCCGGTTGCGGAAGGCACGGTGTTCCAGGCTTTGGGCATAGAAACGGGCAGCATCTTCATACCGATTCCGTCGAAATTGGAGATCCGAAAGACCCTGGAGGGCCGCCCTGGGATTCACCCCCCGCTCCAAGGCCCGGGCCAACCCCTGACCGGCCTGGTCCAGGCGATCGGGGGTGAAAAAGGATTCCTTGGACAAGTCCGCATAGGCCGGGGGATATTTTTCCAGAATTTCCCGGATGAGCCCGGGGATTTCCTCCCGTGGCCCCTGCTGGTCCAGGTATTTTGCATAGGCATACCGCACCTCAATCCCATTGGGTTTCAATTCCATGGCCCGCTGGAACAAATGATGGGCCCGTCCCGGTTCCCGGTCATTTAAAGAAACCAAGGGAAACAGGATGTCCAAACCGGCCTGGGTACGGGCCAAGGCATAGGCCACGGTGTAATTCAATGGTTCTGCATCCCGGGCCTGGACCAGAAGGCGCCGGGAATCCTGGAAAAGGGAATAGGCCCGGGCATGCTTGGCCTGGGTCCGCCACAGCCCAAGGGCGAGTTCCTGGAGACAGATCCCCTGTTTTTCACGGATCCGAACCCCATCCCTAAGCCCCAAAAGATTCACCGGCACCAGGGCCAGAAAATCTCCGGCCCCTTCAAACCGCACCCGTGCACCTTCCCAATCCCCAAGGTGCATTTTTTCAATGCCGGATTGGAAGGCCCACCGGGATGCCAACAGGGGCAGATGAAGCAGGGCCAGGACCATGATCAGGCCCAACGCCCCCCACTTCATGGATCGAATCACCCTAGTTTCGACCATGGGAGCCATAGTAATTCTGATAGTGGCGGTAATGGCCCAGCCCCATGTCCACCCGGTTCAACACCGAGCCCACCAGGGGCAGGGAAGCGGATCTGAATTTTTCCACGGCCTTGCCAATGACCTCCCGGTCGGTGTGATCGGCCCGGATGACCAACAGGGTGCCGTCGGCATTGGGGGCGGCCAGGAGGGCATCCGATGCCGGCATCACCGGCGGGGTGTCCAAAATCACCACATCAAACCGGGTTTTAAGGTAGTCCAAAAGAAAGCAGGTGCGGTGGGACCCCACCAGTTCAGAAGGATTGGGGGGAATGGCCCCGGCAGGCAAAATCTTTAAATTGGGGACAATGGTATCCTGAATCACCGGGTCCACGGCCTCCCGCAGATAGGGACCGGGATCCGTGGGCAGGTTAAACTCCCGGTAAAGGGTTTCCAGGTCCAGATGATTTTCCACGGCATGGGCCAATTGCCCCGGTGCCAGGGGAAGAAAACGAAATCCCCCGGAGGCCATGGAGGACATGGCCCGGATCCCCTCCATGACATGGACGGAAAGGACCTTGGCCAGCTCCTTCTTGGACACCAGCCCCATGGTGTAGAGGATGGCCCCCAGGCGCTGGGCGGATTTTTTGCGATGTTCCAGGGCCAGCTGGGCCTCGTCCTCGGTGAGCATCTTCCGCCGCACCAGGGTGGCGGCCAAACGCTGGCTGTCCGGACGGTTTTTCCAGCAGACATCCTGAATATTACCCTGGTCGAAACAAATGGAAATCCGGGTCTCTTGGTTTTCCAATTCCAGGGTGCAGCTCCGCTTCTGGAGCCGGGTGAGTTGAAGAAGATCGGAGACGGACAATTGGGAAAGGGTCCCCTGGGTGGGACGCTTGCCCAGGACATTGACCAGCAATTCGGTGAGGCCGGTGCGGCCCTGGCAGTTAAAAAGCCGGGTCAGCTGGGGACGCCGCAGGTCCATGTCCACCACCAACACCCGGCGATCGGTCTGGGCAATGGCATGGGCCAGGTTGGCCGACACCGTGGTTTTTCCCTCCCCCTCCACGGAACTGGTGACCACCAGGGCATTGAGTTCCTTTTCCATCATTGAAAAAAAGAGATTGGTCCGCAGGGTACGAAAGGATTCGGCATACCGGGATTCGGAAGTACAATTCTGCAGCAGGATTTTCTGCCCCAGGGATTTGGGGTCGTCCTTTTTCTTGAAGATCATCGGGAAGCAGCTCCATGGATTTCGTCGTCATCGGCTTCGGGAACCACCGACAGAACAGGAAGATTGTAAAGGGTGCGAATATCGTCTTCGGTCTGGACACTGCGGTCCAGGTAATTGAGAAAAAAGGCCAGCCCCACACCAAACACCAGCCCCAGGACCAGGCTGAGCAAAAGGTCCCGTCCCCGCTTGGGGGAAACCGGCTTCAAGGCGGGCTGGGCCGCCTCCACCACCCTGAGGTTGGAGGTGTCGGAGCTCTGGAGGATATTGGACTCCTTCACCCGGGAAACCATGAGGTCGTAGAGGTTTTGGCTGGTGTTCACATTCCGTTGGAGAATGGTATATTTCAACTCCTTGGATGAGGTGTTCAGGGCGTCGGAGTCAAATTCGGCAATGGTCTTTTCCAGATTCCGCTCCCGGGCCAGGAGGACCTTGCGTTCGGATTTCATATTGCCCAATTCTTTTTTGATCTCCTGGGAAAGGCGGAGTCGTCCCTTGTCCAATTCACTGCGCAATTGGACCATTTTGGAATGCTTGGGCCGATAGACCTTGGACAACCGGGTCCATTCCAATTCCAGATTCACGATCTTTTCATAGATCCCGTCGATGGTGGGGTTGTTCACCAGGGAACGGACCATGGCGATGTCCTGGCGGCCCTGGATGTGGCGCTCCAATTCGGCAATGCGGGCATCCAGTTCCAGGCGGCGGTTCCGGGCATCCAGGTACTTATTGTTAAACTCCACGATCTTTTGTTCGGCCATCTTCTGCTTGCCGGTGATGGAAAACACCCGGTTCTGCTGC